>NZ_OZ035011.1:1220000-1520000 GCF_964031165.1 Rickettsiella endosymbiont of Rhagonycha lignosa
CAAATTCGTCACCATGTTCCTCGATAGCTTCTAAATATTGTTCATCTGTTAAAAGCTGACCACGTTCCAAAGTCGTCATACCAGGCTCTATAACCACAAATGCTTCAAAATAAAGCACACGTTCTATATCGCGTAAGGTCATATCGAGTAATAAACCGATACGTGAAGGTAGGGACTTTAAAAACCAAATATGGGCGACTGGACTTGCCAGTTCGACATGACCCATACGCTCGCGTCGTACTTTCGTCAATGCCACTTCGACACCACATTTCTCACAAATCACACCGCGATGTTTAAGCCGTTTGTACTTACCACATAAGCATTCATAATCTTTAATCGGGCCAAAGATTTTTGCGCAAAACAAACCATCTCTTTCAGGTTTGAAAGT
Source organism: Rickettsiella endosymbiont of Rhagonycha lignosa (assembly GCF_964031165.1). Taxonomy (NCBI): domain Bacteria; kingdom Pseudomonadati; phylum Pseudomonadota; class Gammaproteobacteria; order Legionellales; family Coxiellaceae; genus Rickettsiella; species Rickettsiella endosymbiont of Rhagonycha lignosa. The sequence goes on from NZ_OZ035011.1 coordinate 1,220,389, forward strand.
ACGGTAATTAATGGTCTCAGGTTTTTTGACTTCACCATAAGACCAAGTACGAATCATTTCTGGCGAAGCTAAGGAGATACGAATATTATCAAACTCATCTAAATAATCTTCTTGCTTCAGTATTCCCAATAAATCCGACATCAATGGTTTATCAACAAGCGCTTTAATTCTTTCGTTGCTTGAATTTGACTCGATCGCTTCCGCCATGCTCGCCAAACTTTCTTGAGCTAACTCTGGTTTCACTTGTTCGGAAGATGATGGCGCAGCTTTAGCCATTTCTGATGCAGTCGTCATAGCATGCTCTAGTTCTGACTTTACAATGTCTGCTTTTGGTTTAGTTGCCAAGGTTATACTCTCCACTTCAGATTAATCTTTGGTTTCTAATTCTGCATTAATTGCCAAGGAGCGTATTTCCTTGACTAATACGTTAAATGATTCTGGCATACCCGCTTCCATTTGATGGTCACCATCAACAATGTTCTTGTACATTTTCGTTCGTCCGGCAACGTCATCCGATTTGACAGTTAACATTTCTTGTAAAGTATAAGCCGCTCCATATGCTTCTAACGCCCAAACCTCCATCTCACCAAATCGTTGACCACCAAATTGCGCTTTACCGCCCAATGGCTGTTGGGTTACTAAACTATACGATCCGGTAGAACGGGCATGCATCTTATCGTCAACTAAATGATTCAACTTCAGCATGTACATATAACCCACCGTGACAGGCCGTTCAAAACGTTCGCCGGTTCTGCCATCATATAGCGTGGTTTGTCCTGATTCCGGCAAATCCGCCAAGCTTAACATGCGTTTAATTTCTGCTTCGGTCACTCCATCAAAGACCGGAGTAGCCATCGGCACACCGTTGCGTAAATTTTGCGCCAGCTCAACAACAGATTCGTCTGATAATTTGTCTAAATCTACTTTTTGTGCCGTTTCCTTAGTATCGTTGTAAATAGATCCTAAGAAGTTTTTAATTTCTTTAATATTTTTCTGCGCATCGAGCATACCCGCAATCTTGATACCTAAACCTTTTGCTGCCCAACCTAAATGCGTTTCGAGTACCTGCCCAACGTTCATACGTGATGGCACACCTAAAGGATTAAGAACAATATCAACCGGCGTACCATCTTTCATATAAGGCATATCTTCGACAGGAATAATGGTAGAAATAACCCCTTTATTTCCGTGTCGCCCGGCCATCTTGTCACCCGGCTGAATACAACGTTTGATAGCTAAATGAACTTTAACAATCTTGAGTATGCCTGGCGCTAAATCATCACCTTGGGTTAGTTTTTTGCGTTTATTCTCAAATTTCTCATCTAATGCAAGACGTGCTTCTTCTAATTGTTTTGCAACGGCTTCCAATTGCTGATTAGCCGCTTCATCACGTAAGCTGACAGAAAACCATTGATCCTTAGCTAGGCCTTGTAAATAGTCTACTGTCACTTTACTACCTGACTTTAATTTATTCGGTCCATTGCTTGCCGTAGCGCCAACTAATAAAGTCTCTAGACGTTGGTAACAATCATTTTCTAAAATTCTAAATTCGTCGTATAAGTCTTTTTTAATTTTATCTAAGGCCATTTCTTCGATACTTAATGCGCGTTTATCTTTTTCTAAACCATCTCGCGTAAAAACTTGAACATCAATGACTGTACCACGCATTCCAGAAGGAACACGTAACGAACTGTCTTTTACATCTGACGCTTTTTCACCAAATATAGCACGCAATAGTTTTTCTTCGGGCGTTAACTGTGTTTCACCTTTAGGTGTCACTTTACCCACCAATATATCACCCGCTTCTACCCAAGCACCTAAATGTACAATACCGGATTCATCTAATTTAGAAAGTGCACTTTCTCCGACATTAGGAATATCTGATGAAACTTCTTCCGTTCCTAATTTAGTATCACGTGCAATACAGGTTAACTCTTCGATATGTATTGTGGTAAAACGATCTTCAGAAACAACACGCTCTGAAATTAAGATAGAATCTTCAAAGTTATAACCATTCCATGGCATAAAGGCTACAAGAAGATTACGTCCTAAAGCCAACTCTCCTAAGTCAGTAGAAGGGCCATCCGCCATGACATCGCCTTTTTGGATCTTATCCCCTTTATTTACTAAAGGCCTTTGATTAATACAGGTATTTTGATTCGAACGTGTATATTTAGTCAGATTGTAAATATCAACACCTGCTGTACCTGCTGTCGCTTCCTTGTCATTAACACGAACTACGATACGACCTGCATCGACTGAATCAATAAAACCGCCCCGTTTAGCCACCACGACTACGCCTGAATCGACTGCTACTTTACGTTCCATACCGGTACCGACTAAAGGTTTTTCAGTACGCAAGGTTGGTACCGCTTGACGTTGCATGTTCGAACCCATTAACGCACGGTTGGCATCGTCATGTTCTAAGAAAGGAATCAAAGAAGCGGCCACAGAAACAACTTGTGCCGGTGAAATATCCATATAATTGACTTTATCCGCCGTTGTCAGCATCGACTCATTACGATGTCGACAAGGAATCAAGTCATCGATCAACTTACCCTGGTTGTCAAGACGGGTATTAGCCTGAGCAATGACATATTTGCCTTCTTCGATGGCAGATAAATATTGAATTTCTTTAGTTACTTTCCCATTTTCAACTTTACGGTAAGGCGTTTCAAGAAATCCATAATGATTCGTTCGAGCATATACCGCCAAGGAATTGATCAAACCAATGTTCGGTCCTTCGGGTGTTTCAATCGGACAAACACGACCATAATGCGTTGGATGCACGTCTCGAACTTCAAAACCCGCTCGCTCACGTGTTAGACCGCCAGGCCCTAAGGCAGAGACACGTCGTTTATGTGTAATCTCGGAAAGAGGATTCACTTGATCCATGAACTGTGATAACTGACTAGAACCAAAGAATTCTTTGATGGCCGCTGAGATAGGTTTAGCATTAATGAGATCTTGTGGCATTAAATTTTCAGATTCGGCCACACTTAATCGATCTCTGACAGCTCGTTCCACACGCACTAAACCAATACGAAATTGATTCTCTGCCATTTCACCGACACTACGTACACGACGATTACCTAAATGATCGATATCATCCACATCGCCTTTACCATTCCGTATTTCGATCAATGCGCGTAAAACGGCGACAATATCGTCTTTGGTCAAAGTACCTGGTCCAGTAATTTCTTCTCGACCTAAGCGCCGATTAAATTTCATTCGTCCTACTGCAGACAAATCATAGCGATCCAAAACAAAAAACAAATTTTTAAATAAGGCTTCCGCCGCTTCTTTAGTGGGTGGCTCGCCTGGGCGCATCATACGATAAATTTCAACTAATGCTTCTTGCTGACTGTGACTTGGATCAATGCGTAAAGTTGTTGAAATATACGCACCGGAATCTAAATCGTTGGTATATAAAGTTTCTACTTTTTCTACGTGTGCTTCTGTTAATTTTTTAACCACGTCTGCAGTTAATTCTGTGTTTGCTTCAAACAGGATCTCACCGGTTTCTGAATTAATAATAGGCTTAGCGAGTGTTTTACCAATTAAATAATCAATCGGTAACTCGAGATGTTTAATCTTGGCTTTTTCTATTTCACGGATTTGTCTTACTGCAATACGTCGCCCTTGCTCAACAATCACCTTACCACTGGCATCTTTAATATCAAAGCTAGCGGTTTCACCACGCAAACGTTCAGGAACTAAATCTAAAACAACTGTTTCACCTTTTAGATGCAAAACATTGTTACTAAAAAATAATTCTAATATCTCTTCTGAGGTATACCCTAATGCGCGTAATAGTATGGTAGCAGCTAATTTACGTCGCCTATCAATACGAACAAATAAATTATCCTTAGGGTCAAATTCAAAATCTAACCAAGAACCACGGTATGGAATAATTCTCGCCGCGTACAACAACTTACCTGAAGAATGAGTTTTACCTTTATCATGTTCGAAAAATACACCCGGCGAACGATGTAATTGTGAAACGACCACGCGATCGGTTCCATTGATCACAAAACTTCCTGTGTCTGTCATCAACGGCAGCTCACCCATATACACTTCTTGTTCTTTAATATATTTAAGTTTCGAGGAGCCTGGCGCTGCTTCTTTATCGTAAATAATTAAACGCATTTTCACGCGTAAAGGCGCACCATAAGTTAAACCACGTGCTTGACATTCTTTAACATCAAAAGGCGGTTGCCCTATTCGATAATTAATATATTCTAAAGTGGCTTCACCACCAGAATAAGAAGAGATAGGAAATATCGATTTGAATGCCGCATTAAGCCCTATATCTTCTAGCGCATCCGGCGAGGTATCTACTTGTAAAAATCGATGATAAGACTCAATTTGCGTCGCTAATAAATAGGGCGCTTCCATTATGGTCGCTTGTTTACCAAAATTTTTACGAATACGTTTTTTTTCAGTAAATGAATATGGAATATTTGCTTGCTCAGTTGCTGGGGATGTCCGAATTACCATCTAAAGTTCACCTAGTTAGAGAACAGAATTAATAAAGAAAAATCGCGCCCAAATCTAGCTGGGCTTATGTTTATGTTGGTTATTAATAACGCTTTAAAGTCAATTTTTTACACAATTTCAGTGAATTATAGAACTTCAATCTCGTTCTTAGTCCCTATTTAGCCTACGTCCTACGACCAACATCGTCTTAAATCTAAATCTTATAAAATGTGCTACATATTTAAAGATTAAAAATATATGCTTAGAAACTAGTTTCATAACACAAAGAATGCCCAGCATAATCTGAGCATTCTTTTAGTGCTTTAAAGCTTATTTCATTTCGCCCGTAGCGCCCGCTTCTTTAAGCTTAGCGATAAGCGCTTCGGCATCTGCTTTAGACATACCTTCTTTAATGACCGCTTTAGGTGCTGATTCAACCAAGTCTTTCGCTTCCTTTAGACCAAGACCGGTTGCTTCGCGCACTATTTTAATCACATTAATCTTATTAGCGCCTACTTCTTTCAGCTCCACATTAAATTCAGTTTTTTCTTCAGCTGCAGCCGCTGCTGCACCAGGCGCTGCCGCTACGGCAACTGGAGCAGCTGCTGCAGAAACACCAAATTTATCTTCCATACTCTTAATAAGATCGACAACTTCCAGGACGCTCATTTTAGCAACGGCATCTAATACTTCTTTGCTTTTATCATCTGCGCTCATATAACTTTCACTCCAAAAATAAAAAAACTATAATTAATTAACCGCAATTATGCAGCTGCTTGTTGCTTTTCACGCACAGCAATCAGGGTACGTAGTAATTTAGCTTGTGGCTCAGCCAGCGTACGTACTAACTTAATAATTGGTGCTTTCATAACTGCCATCAATGTAGCAATTGCTTCATCACGGGTTGGAAGATTCGCGAGTTTCTCGAGTTCATTCACCGCTAGTAATTGACCATCGAAGGCGACTGCCTTAACGACCAATTTTTCATTTTGCTTGGTAAATGTCCGAATAAGCCGCGCTGCTGCACCTGGCTCTTGTTGGGAAAATGCTAGAAGTAAAGGGCCTACCAACGTGTCTTGTAAACACGCAAAGCCTGTACCTTCTAAAGCACGTCGCGCTAAGGTATTACGCACTACACGTAAATACACCCCTGAGCTGCGTGCTTGTATGCGTAATTGACTCATTTCCCCCACACTTAAACCACGATATTCAGCAGTAACTGCTGATAACGCATTTTTTGCAACCTCTCCAACTTCCGCAACAATGGCCTGTTTATCTTCAAGTCTTAATGTCACGTTGGTTTTCTCCTCATGTATTGTTTAACCATCAGCCGTAATAGTTGATGATTAAAGGCTCGGTGGCCCTAAAGGTTCACCATCTGCGTAGGTAAAATTAAGCACCCATATTATTAATAAGAGACATTGATACCTATCTCTTTAACGTCGGCGCACCTACGGTCTCCGACAGTTAGAGGGAAAACCCTTTAACTGCGAATTCATTCCCACTATTTATATCAAGCGGGGGTAGCTCTTCTATCCTAAATCCACTAAATAGTCAAGATGTAAGCCGCTCATCTTAGCTTGCTTCTAACGATGCCAAATTAATTAATAAGCCAGGTCCCATCGTACTGGATAAACTTAGCTTCTTTAAATAAACCCCTTTAGCCGTAGCAGGCTTGGCTTTTTTAATCGCTCCTACCAATACTTCTAAATTTTGCAATAACTGTTGAGGCTCAAAGCTTAGCTTACCTATCGTACAGTGGATTATCCCACCTTTATCAGCACGGTAACGCACTTGACCCGATTTCGCATTGGCAACTGCCGTATTGACATCCATCGTTACTGTGCCAATCTTAGGATTAGGCATCAAGTTTCTAGGACCTAATATTTGGCCAAGTTGACCCACTAAGCGCATTGCATCCGGTGTTGCAATAAGCACATCAAAGTCTAAGTTACCGGCTTTTATGCTCTCAGCCAAATCCTCAAAACCCACGATATCAGCACCTGCTACTTTCGCTGCCTCGGCATTGGCTGCCTGAGCAAAAACAGCAACTCGGGGTGTTTTACCAATTCCATGCGGCAATACTACTGCACCGCGCACGGTTTGATCCGATTTACGCGGATCTACGCCTAGATTGATACTAACATCAACACTTTGATTGAATTTAACCGGAAATTCCTTGAGTAAACTAACGGCTTCTACTACCGTATATACCTTACCAGGAAGCAATTTTTCTTTAATCAAACGAAAACGTTTACTGAGTTTAGCCACGTTCGCCCCCTCCTTCAACTTCAACACCCATATTACGCGCTGTGCCAGCTATTGTGCGCATTGCGGCTTCTAAATCACCTGCAGTTAAATCAGGCATTTTAATCGTTGCAATCTCAGCCAACTGTTTACGAGTAATTTTACCAACTTTATTTTTGTTGGGGATGCTACTGCCTTTATTGATCGCCGCTGCCTTCATAATTAAATAGGAAGCTGGGGGAGTTTTGATAATAAATGTAAAACTACGATCGGAGTACACCGTAATCACGACCGGCATCGGCATACCTTTTTCTGCACTTTGAGTGCGTGCATTAAAAGCTTTGCAGAATTCCATAATATTCACACCTTGTTGCCCCAAAGCAGGGCCAATAGGTGGTGCAGGATTAGCCTCGCCGGCTTTTACCTGTAATTTCACATAGGCTTGAACTTTCTTTGCCATGTTTACCTCCGGGTCTAGCGCTTAGCATTATCGCTAAGCTTCCCATTGATGAATACTTTTCGCATTTGAATTTTTTGCCTGTATTGCCGCTCAATTCTCTATGACACGACATTTGACAAAAACCCCATTGCTATGAGTATATTTTTTTTTATTCCCTTTTTTAAAGGGTCCTACAATGCATCAAGCTTTTTTAACTTGACCAAACTCTAATTCAACCGGTGTAGCACGACCAAAAATAATGACTGAAACCCGCATGCGATTTTTTTCATAGTTTACTTCCTCAACCTCTCCATTAAAGTCAGCAAAAGGTCCATCCACAACACGTACCACTTCACCTACCTCAAACAAGACTTTAGGCCGAGGCTTATCCACGCCTTCTTGCATACGCTGTAAAATCTTATCCACCTCTTTACTGCTCAGAGGCACTGGCTTATCACTGGTTCCACCGATAAATTTAATCACGCCCGGTGTCTTTTGAACGAGATACCAACTATCTTCATCCATATCCATTTCGACTAAAACATATCCCGGATAAAATTTGCGTGCCGTTTTACGCTTACGGCCTTGATGAATTTCGACCACTTCTTCAGTCGGCACGATAATTTGGCCAAATTTCTCCGTTAAACCTTGTTGTTTAATCCGTTCATTTAAAGCATCTAAAACTTTGCGTTCATAACCTGAGCGTGCTTGTACAACATACCATTGCATCGATCCATGTGCAGTTTTTTCCTCTGTTGTAGATAGTTTTTCATTAGTTGAAACAGGATCATTCGACGATTGCTCTGAAACATCGGAATGAAGTTCCGGTTTTTTTTCTGTCATAAGTTAACTATCCTCTTCATTTACGCTGTTAAAAAAGCAACTGCCCATAATAAGAGTGTATCTATACCCCATAAAAACAAGCCCGCTACAACAACCATCGCCATCACGATCAAAGTAGTACGTACCGTTTCTTCTCGTGTTGGCCAGACTACTTTGCGTAGTTCAGCACGTGAAGCTTGTGCAAATGCCCAAAACCGCCGCCCCAGTACCGTATAAAAAAATAATGATGCCAACACAAGTGCGTCTATTATCCAGCCTATCAAGCGAATAGCAATGGCCTGGTGAGAAAAATAATTATTGGCATAAATAGCCAATAGTAAAATAACTCCCATCATTATCCAGATTATGGAGTCTCTTTTAGTTGCCTTGTTTTCAAGCTTTGCGTTCTTCATTTTTACCTTGCCAAATAGATTTTTGGCAGGCCAGGAGGGAATCGAACCCCCAACCTGCGGTTTTGGAGACCGCCGCTCTGCCAATTGAGCTACTGGCCTAATTCTTTTAACTTGTATTCTTTGTATCTTTTGGAGCCCACAACCGGGATCGAACCGGTGACCTCTTCCTTACCAAGGAAGTGCTCTACCACTGAGCCATGTGGGCCTGCATGCATTACTCATTGCGTTTAAATTATTGCCGTGCTGCCACTTACGCCCTGCATCGCTTTTTTTGGAGCGGGTGATGGGAATCGAACCCACATAGCCAGCTTGGAAGGCTGGAATTCTAACCGTTGAACTACACCCGCAAGCATATCTAAAAAAATAACTGGTGGAGGGGGAAGGATTCGAACCTTCGAAGGCTGAGCCGGCAGATTTACAGTCTGCTCCCTTTGGCCGCTCGGGAACCCCTCCTCAAAATTGAGGGGCTATTTTGCGAAAGTCAAGGCTGGATGTCAACCACTATTCTCATTACAATACATAAAAGTTTTTTTGAGTACTCTTCGCACTTAAATTTTTGTCTGTATTGCCGCTCAATTCGCAATCCTCATGTATAGTGTATACCAGATTGCTACATGCACGTGGCACTTGTTAAAAACTTAATTGCTGTGGATAAATATATTATGCATTTTCAAATGAACATCTATTCTGCCGCAGTGACACTTTTTTTAGTCATGGACCCGCTCGGAAACATTCCGGTTTTTTTATCATTACTTAAACAAGTTGATCCATCAAGACGCACCAAAATTATTTTGCGCGAAAGTTTAATTGCGTTTGCTATCTTGACGCTTTTTTTATTTTGTGGAAAACCTATCTTAACTAGCTTACATATTAGTGAAGAAGCCTTAGGTATCGCCGGTGGAATTATTTTATTTCTTATTGCAATTAAAATGTTGTTTCCTATGGGACAAAAAATAGCGGAACAAACGCAAGGAGAACCTTTTATTGTTCCTATGGCCATTCCTTTGCTCGCTGGACCTTCTTCCATGACCACTGTCATCCTATTTGCCAGCCAAGCACCTCATCAAATGGGCAAGTGGTTTACCGCTTTAGCAGCCGCGTCATTGATAGCGACACTATTACTTTTAATTGCCGTACCCTTACAAAAATTGTTGGGTGTCAAAGTCATTGCAGCATTAGAACGTTTAATGGGGATGATATTAACCACGATTGCTGTACAAATGTTTTTAACGGGCCTCGGTACCTACCTAAGCAGTCTTGGCTAACAACACCTTTTTCAATATGGCTAAGGCTTCATCTAATTGTTCTTTACTGATGACTAAAGGTGGTGCTAAACGAATAACCGTATCGTGCGTCTCGTAACTTAATAAACCATGCTCTAGTAATTGTAAAACAATAGCACGACCTTTCGCGTAACGTGAGTCAAGTTCTACACCGATAAATAAACCTTTTCCGCGAATTTCTTTGATTAGCGGGGATGAAATTTCTAATAGATTTTGATGTAAATAATCGCCCAACTCTTCTGAACGCTGGATTAGATTTTCTTCAAACAGGATATTTAAAGCTTCTAACGCAACTGCCACGGCTAGAGGGTTACCGCCAAAAGTGCTGCCGTGATCACCCGGTGTAAAAACATTCATGACATCACGACGACTTAAAAACAATGACACCGGTAATAAACCACCGCCTAATGCTTTACCTAAAATCAAAGCATCCGGTTTAACGTTTTCATGTTCACAGGCTAAAAATTTACCGGTTCTACCTAAGCCAGTTTGTATTTCATCAAGAATAAGTAAAACATTACGTTCTCGACAAATTTGTGCAACGGTTTGCAAATAGCCTTTTGGTGGCACAACAATGCCGCGTTCACCTTGAATAGGCTCAACCAAAAAAGCCGCTGTATTAGGAGTTATTGCCGCCGCTAAAGCTTCTGCATCACCATATTCTATCGTTTTGAATCCTGGGGCAAATGGACCAAAACCGAACTGATATTGTGGCTTTGATGACATACCCACCACGGTTGTGGTACGACCATGAAAGTTGCCTCGACAAACAATGATTTCGGCTTGGTTCTTTGCCACTTTCTTAATGGTGTACGCCCATTTTCTAGCCGCTTTAATCGCTGTTTCTACCGCTTCAACACCGGTATTCATCGGTAAAGCGCTATCCATCTGCGCTAAATCACAAACCCGTTTTAAAAAAGCACCCAAGCGATCACTATAAAAAGCGCGCGAGCAAATCGATAAGCGTTGCGCTTGCTGTGTTAAAACCTTTACTAAGCGCGGATGACTGTGCCCATGACTGACTGCGGAATAAGCACTCATCATATCGATATAGCGCTTACCAGAAATATCCCAAAGTTCTGCACCTAAGCCGCGGCTGAGCACTACGGGTAAAGGATCGTAATTGGCCGCACCATAATGTTGTTCAAGCTCGATAGGGTTATTATGCATTTGGTCATTAGAAAAGGTGGATTGTTGATCAACAATAACGCTTTGTTTACTCATTTAATTTGAACTCCAAAAATACTCAGCAATATTTCTTGAATTAATCTTTCCGTTTTTTGATTTTTATCATGATAAGGGTTGTATTCAACCACTTCAACTCCAATAAGTTGTAATTCTTGGCGTAATTGGATCAGCACTTGGCATAAATCCTCTCCTGAAATACCATTTGCTTCTGGCACACCAACGCCGGGTGCATCAAAAGGATCAATAGCATCTAAATCCAAACTGACCCCAAATCTGGAACTGTTTTCTTTAACATAGGCGATCGCTTCAGAAAATACAGTATCTAAACCACGCTGTTCAATTGCTTGCATAGTATAGATACGTACGCCTAAACGCTGTAATAATTTTTCTTCTTCCGTTTCAAAACTACGGATGCCAATTAAAACCAGGCGTTTCGGATTTATTTTGGGACGAGGGATAGCAATCTGTGTGAGCGAGGTATCACCATAACCTAAAAGTGTCGCTAAGGGCATGCCATGAATATTACCGGTCGCTGTCGTTTCAAACGTATGACTATCCATGTGTGCATCGATCCAAATTAAGCCCAATTCTCCATTTTGTTGCTGTGCTAGCGCAGCCGCGACGCCACTCCAAGTGCCTATGGCACAGGAATGATCTCCACCCAACACAGCAAAAGGTTGATGTTGTTGGATTAAATCGTAAGTTATAGCCGCTAATTCAGTATTAAGCTCTACCACACGTTGCAAGCTATCGCTTTTATCACCACTGCGCGGCTTTAATATAGCTTGCCAATGATTGGGTAAATGATGTTTGGATAGTTTTTGCTCTAAGCTATTATTCTGCAGTTGCAACGGACCTTCGGCGCAACCTACATCATTCGCAGCAATACCGGACGCATAAGCAATTAAGGATAAGGAAGTTGTCATAGTGTTATTAACCTGGTTTTTTTTTAAATAAAAGGTCTAATAATTTTTATTCTAAAGTGAGAACTCCATTCATTGTTAGACATTATATACCGATTCCAGATTAACGGTGTGACCTATAAAAAAACCCTCTATCATAAAAAAAGGACATCGTGATTAGCAATGTCCTTTAGTTATCAGAAACCCTTTCAACAATAATAACTTTCAAGGAAAAACTTTTTCTAGTAGTAAACTTCCTTAAATAAGCCACTACTCTTAGTTATTTTAAAGAAGCCGTTCGGTTTAGTTGTGGGGTTTCATCAGAATTTTCTACTCTAGGGCTATCAAACAGACCACTATATCGGATGGTTTGTTCAAGCTCCTCTACGTTATGTTGGTTTAAGTTCTCTTGTTTTTTTGGTGTGTCAAATAATATAGAAATATTTTTTAAGGTATCTATATCTAATGGTTTTTTGAATAAAAATTCATCTAACCCTGCAACTTGATTAGCTGTTGAATTGAAACTATCACATTGATCTCCCCGACGATTAATTATTTCGTCATTTAAAGCGCCCTGATTATCAGGAATTGTATGGTTCTTTTGGACTAAATCTACTACATAAATCCATTCTGCACTTATTCCACACTTTTCAAGCAGTTCATCAATTTTATCATAGTTAACTGCCACCTTCTCCGTTGCAAGAAATTCATGAATACATAATGCTTGGCGCATTTTTATTTCATTTTTTTCGGCTTCATATTCGTCTTTGTCGTCAAATTCGTCGTCAAATTCGTTTATCTCTTTTTCTAAACTGCCAAGAGATTTTTTTAACTTTTCAAAAGAGTTATTCAATTCAGAATTAGCTTGATGTTTTTTCCATAAAAAACCGGCTATAGGTGCTAGCACGAGTGCCACTGCAATAATTGGTATTGTTATTAGAAGCGGCAAAGCTAAAGCTGATATTACCGTGGTAAAAAAAGCAATTAATGCAGTAGCTACACTCGGCAGCCACGGAGTAAAAAATGCAGCCAATGCTAAAAGAGAACCTGTGATTGAGATACCCAATAAAGAATATAAATACCTCGAAAGATATTTATTTATTTTTTTAACACGCTCCTTAAAAGGTTGATTAAGCTCTTCCTCTAAACCTACATTTTTTCGTTTTAATTCTTCCAACATTTCTTTTTTAGACATAAATAATAACCTTATTTTGTTTAAGTTTAATCGAGGCAGTACATCATAGTAAGATAAAATACTTGATTAAGCTTAACAAAACATTAAAGACATTTTTAAACTTGAGCTTAACAGGGCCGCAAATATTCAAAAAAAACACTTCAATAATTCTATTGACCACAGCTCATAAAAAAATTATCGCTCTTGCTAAAAGTTTCTATTGGGCTGCAAACTTTATTTTACCTTGAAGTACTCCTACTCTAGGCCATAGCAGAGTAATGAATAAAGCTTAATGAAATATTAAGATCGCAGAAAATTTATTTTTTGTAGATAAATAACTGCCAAGTCTGCTGCTTTACATTTAGATGCGAATCTCACTTCGACCGATTAAAAAAATTACTTGTATTAAAAATTAGCCTTTCCTATGCAATGCTGGATGGGTTTACACTTTATTGTAAGTTCAAGCAAAAACTTGATATATCCACAAAGACGACTAACAATAGATCTATGCAACCCCTTGCTCCACTCATTAAAGATTTAGCCGTCATACTCGGCGTAGCCAGCTTAGTCACACTTTTATTTCAAAAAATAAGACAACCTGTGGTATTAGGCTATCTATTATCCGGAATTATTGTCGGTCCGCATGTTCCTCCCTACGACCTTGTTACCGATGTACCCAGTTTACATACACTCTCCGAGTTGGGCGTTATCTTTTTGATGTTTTCTCTTGGCTTAGATTTTAGTTTTCATAAACTTAAACGTGTTGGAACACCCGCTATTGTAACTGGGTTGTTTGAAGTGTTAGTCGTTTTATTGATTGGTTTCGTTTTAGGCAAAATTTTAGGCTGGTCTGTTTATGATTGTATTTTTTTAGGCGCTGCGCTTTCCATCTCGTCGACAACCATTATTATCAAGGCCATGGAAGAATTGGGTTTGAAAAGCAAACATTTTGCCGAACTCGTGTTTGGAGTGTTGATTGTTGAAGACTTACTGGCCATTTTATTACTGGCTGGACTCTCTATTGTAGTCGGTACCCATGCCGTTATTTCTGCGACACTCGCAGATTCTGCCATTAAACTTTTTATCGTTGTCGGGAGTTGGTTTTTGATCGGTTATTTTTTAATTCCTACTTTAATTAGAAAATTAGTGGACGTCGCCAATCAAGAAACCTTAACCATCGTTTCGGTGGCGTTGTGTTTAATACTGGTCTGTATTGCGGCGTACTTCGGTTATTCTACGGCATTAGGTGCCTTTATTATGGGCTCGATATTAGCTGAAACGGATTTAATTCAGTTTATTGAACAATATATGCGTCCTATTCGTGACATTTTTGCGGCAGTGTTTTTTATTTCGGTAGGTATGCTTATTGACCCGAGCATGATCCTGCAAAATATTTGGATAGTATTACTCATTTCCATCATCACTATCCTTGCCAAAATCTTTGCTACGGGTACCGGCGCTTTAGCGGCGGGTCAGAGTTTAAGCACTTCGGTGCGCGCAGGTTTTAGTATGGCGCAAATTGGTGAGTTTTCCTTTATTATTGCAGGATTAGGCCTGACATTACAGGTTACACGTCCAGCACTCTTCCCGATTATTATTGCGGTGTCGGCGGTCACTACTTTTACTACACCCTATCTCATCATGTCCTCGGCTGCGTTGAGTAAACTATTGGAAAAAAATCTCCCAATCCGTGCAAAACAATTATTAAGCCATTACACGATACTTATCCATCGCTACTTAAGACTGAAGAAAAAACGAGTGGTATATAGCCAATATATTACTCGACTACTTATTAATAGTGTCATGGTTGCGATTATTTTTAGTTTGAGTGAAAAATGGATATTTCCAAAAATTAGCGAATGGATCAATTCAACGTATTGGGTAAATACCTTAAGTTGTCTGATTGCTTTATTATTAGCTTCACCCTTTATCTGGGGTATGATATTTGCTTATCGTGCTTTCCCACATCGACGCCATGCTGCGATTCGACCTATCATCGCCATAGGATGGATTTTTACTTTAACCGTCATCATTACCTTAGCCGTTACTTATTTCCATACCTGGTCTATTATTTTACTGTTAATCATTATTTCATTAACATTATTTAGTTTACTACATAAACCGTTGCAAAAATTTTACCCGTGGTTAGAAAAAAGATTTCTAGCCAATATTAAAACACCTAGCATTCAAGAAACTTCCAAGGATGAATTAACCGCCTGGGGCATTAATTTAAAAGGGACTGATATCCAGAATAATTATTATTTTATCAATAAAACCTTACAAGAATTGAATCTTGCGGAACAATTTGGCATCCATGTGGTTGCACTTTATCGCGGCCCTAAAATTATTTTGACTCCACAACACCATGAAAAAATTAGGCTTTACGATAAGCTGTTTATTTTAGGTAGCGATGAACAAATCGATAGCTTTAGCCAATTATTGCAGGTCACCACCTACCAAGAAGAACTAGAATTATACAATCATCTTGAGTTAAAAACTTTTTTACTTGATAAAAGCCATCCTTTCGTGGGACTTAGCATTGAAGACGCCATGCAAAAAAATCATATTGACGGCATAGTATTAGGCATGGAACGCAAAGGTGTCAGAAAAATTAATCCCAGTAAAGACACCCTTCTACGCAAAGAAGATCTCTTGATTTTATTAGTTTATAAAGCCTCAATTTAACATCACCTATTTGTCATTGCCTGCATACCAAACCGTCGTCAATGCGAACGCATTGCGTGTGGCAATCTAAGAAATTTTATGAGTTAGATATCCATGCTTATTTCATTCCTCGCCATGACGATGATTTTTTTATACTATTATGGAAGAATTTTGATAGCATACAGGTTAAGAGCAACTACGGTTCCTGCCCTATTACTGATTTGAGTAAAATATCGGCTATCAGAATCCTTTGCTCACCTATACTTAATGACTTACACATAAAGAGGAAGACCATCATTATTAAGCAGTTTTTTCATCGACTATTCCCCAAAAAAATAGCTCACCCACAAGCCGAAATTATCCCTAGGGCTGAACATACTATTTCACGCAAAGATATTAATCCTAATGCGCTCAGGGTTTTATATCGCCTGAATCAGCATAAATACAGTGCTTATTTAGTAGGTGGGTGTTTACGTGATATTTTACTCAAGCAAAAACCAAAAGACTTTGATATTGCCACCAATGCCAGTCCTGAAAATATCAAAAAACTTTTCCGCAATTGTTTATTGATTGGCAGACGCTTTCGTCTTGCGCATATACGCTTTGGCCGAGAAATCATTGAAGTCAGTACCTTTCGAGCCCAAAGCAAAAAAAAATCCTTTAAACATCGCAAAATTGCCACACACGGTATGCTATTACGCGATAATGTTTACGGAACAATCGAAGAAGATGTTTGGCGACGGGATTTTACTATGAATGCCCTCTACTACAACATCGCTGATTTTTCTTTAGTCGATTATTGTGGTGGACTTGCCGATATACAAAATAAAATAGTACGGATTATTGGTGAGCCACGATTGCGTTATCAAGAAGATCCCGTTCGATTATTACGGGCGATACGCTTTGCTAGCAAATTAGATTTTGAATTGGATCCGGCTACCGCAGAGCCCATACAAGAACTTGCACCCCTACTCCGTCATGTACCTCCCGCTCGCTTATTTGAAGAAGTACTTAAACTTTTTCATCATGGCCAAGCTTTAAAAACCTATCAACTACTTCAGCAATATCAATTACTCAACGAATTATTTCCGCAAACTAAGCAAGACTCTCTAGACGATACGAACGACAAAATTCTAGAACTAGCCTGTGAAAATACTGATAAACGTATCCATCAAGGAAAAACTGTTTCTCCAGCATTTTTGTTTGCCGTGTTTTTATGGCCTAGCGTACAAAGCAAAGCCGAACAACTCATTGCCCAACACACACCCACATTTATTGCCTATCAACATGCAGTGAGTGATGCATTGAGTAAACAACAGAAATTAATTACCATCCCACGTCGCTACAGTACTGCGATTCGTGAAATATGGGATTTACAACATCGATTATTACAGCGACGTCCTTATCTACTGTATCGTTTAATAAATCATCCTCGCTTTCGCGCCGCTTATGATTTTTTATTATTACGTGCCGAAATCAAGGAAATAGATCCAAGTATCGCGAGCTGGTGGACCCACTTTTTAGAAGCGGACGATGAAACCAAAAAACAATTAATTCAAACCATCACGCAAACACCTCGAGGAACCAAACGCCCCAGAAAACGAGGAAGAACAATATGAATGGAATTGAACCGGGACTTACTCAGTCAGCTAGCTGGAAAAATTTAAACCAACATTTTTTGCAAATTAAAAAAACACCAATCGCAGAATTATTTCTTAGTGATCCGCTGCGCGCTAAAAAATTTACATTAACCGAAAAAAACTTACATTTTGATTATTCAAAAAATCCGATAGACGAAAAAACACTGACTCTGTTAACACAATTGGCAAACGATACTCATCTGAAAAAACAGATCAATGATTTATTTTCAGGCGCCTGTGTAAATACTACGCAACAACTCCCTGCCTTACACACGGCATTACGTGACCCCAGAAAATCTGGAATAATCGTGAATGGCGAAGATATTTTAGTCAAAATTCACGCTTGTTTAGATAAAATGCAACATTTTGCAGAACAAATACATCAACACCAATGGCTAAGCTTTAGCGGCAAAAAAATAACCGACGTTATCAATTTAGGTATAGGGGGATCAGATTTAGGTCCTTTAATGGCAGTCCATGCATTGAAGTCTTTCCAACAAAACTCACTCCATTTTCATTTTATCTCACAAATCGACAACCGAACATTACAAAGCTTGTTAGAAAAAATTAACTTAGAAACCAGTTTATTTATTATTACCAGCAAATCCTTTACCACTTGTGAAACACTATTGAATGCGTCAACATTGCTAAAACTATTTCAAGAAAAATTTAGCTCAGCATCGAGCAAACCACATTTTTTAGCCGTCACCAGTGAAGTCGAAAAAGCTATCGCATTCGGTATCGATCCTGAGTGTATATTTCCACTCTGGGATTGGGTCGGCGGTCGATATTCATTATGGTCTGCGGTTGGTTTATCCATTGTTTTAGCTATTGGCATGTCAAATTTCCGCAAATTGCTAAGCGGCGCACATGCTATGGATCAACATTTTTTTCAGCAACCCTGGTTATCTAATATGCCGGTGTTGTTAGGACTATTAGGTATCTGGCAGGTCAATTTTTTTCAATCTTCAGCCCATGCTGTTTTACCTTACGATTCGGGTTTGAAGTACTTTCCTGCTTATTTACAGCAATTAGAGATGGAAAGTAATGGTAAATCGACACGCATCGACGGTGAGTCTGTGGATTATGCCACCTGTCCGATTATTTTTGGCGACATTGGTTTAAATGCTCAACATGCGTTTAATCAATTGTTTCATCAAGGTACGGTCAATTTTTCAGCTGATTTTATTTGTACGTTGCATGATCCTAAACTCAATATTCAGCATCAGCAACATGTTATCGCTAGTGCTTTAAGTCAAAGTAAGGTCTTTATGGAAGGCTGCCACAGTGATATTAACTATAAAAATTTACGCGGTAATCATGCCAATAATATGCTAGCACTGAATGAACTTACTCCTTTTAGTTTAGGACAGTTGTTAGCACTTTATGAACATAAAGTCTTTGTGCAAAGTGTCATTTGGCAGGTTAATCCATTCGATCAATGGGGCGTGGAATATGGAAAACAATTAAATAAAAAGATATTCCAAAATTTAAACAATCCAAGTCAGCAGATGGAGGCAAGTTTAGATTCTTCAACGCAGGCGCTGATTCAGCTCTACAAACAGATTAATACCCCGTAAAATATCTATAATAATTTGCTCTATTTCACTATAAATTAAAAGCATCTATTTATATTAGGCACACTCGAATAGCACTGATATACTTAACATTTATCTATAAGGTTAATGAATGGATATTGCAGATTCCAAGCCTTTTTCATCCGCAAAAGTCGAAGTTAAAAAACGTAGTCGACAAAAAGTGGCCTGGCCAGCCTACGAACTGGCTTTTTTGGATCACGATTTTTTGCTGCATAAATCATTACGTTCGGTACGTTTACAATTAGAATTGCTAAAACCAGAACTCTCACAACAAAAGTTAAAAATCGAATCGACCATCGTTGTATTTGGCAGCGCTCGAGTGGTTGATCCAGAAGTAACCAAGCAACAACTTAAGCAAGTGCAACTGAAATTAAAACAAAATCCACAAAGCACCTCCGCCAAAAAAGAGGAAAAATTGCTTAAAAACCAACTCGAAAAAGGGAAATATTACGAAGAATCGCAACGATTTAGTCAAATAGTCTCTGAAAAGTGTCAAAAAAATCGACGTCGACATTTTGTCATCGTCACTGGCGGTGGGCCTGGCATCATGGAAGCCGCCAACCGCGGTGCTCAGGATGTTAAAGCAAAAAGTATCGGTTTAAATATTGTGCTACCGCACGAACAAAGTCCTAATCCATATATTTCACCGGAGCTCTGCTTTCAATTCCATTATTTTGCAATCCGCAAAATGCACTTCTTGATCCGTGCTCGAGCATTAGTCTGCTTCCCTGGTGGTTACGGCACCTTAGATGAACTCTTTGAAGCCTTAACGCTGTTACAAACCAAAAAAATTAAACCCATTCCTTTATTACTATTTGGAAAAAAATATTGGTCGAAATTAATCGATTTCAATTTTCTAGTGAGTGAAGGCATGATCGATGCTAAAGACTTGAAATTTTTCCGTTTTGTTGAAACCGCAGAGCAAGCCTGGAAAATCATTGCCGAATTTTATAAGTTACCCATGAAATAAAATATGAGTTAATTTCATGGGCATTACAGATACCTTGCTCTATTTTTTACTCTCTATATACACTAGGATGTATCATGAAAGAGAAATAATCTTTCTTAACGGACCATGCCAGGGGATTGTGCATTATTATTTAAACTAAGCTCTGCTCGGCAATTACGTTGAAATTTGTTTTCTTTTTGCAATTCATCTGTTTGTTTTTTCCCTCCCATAGTAGGATATAAAATGTTATTTAAAGCTTGCCAAGGTTTATTTAACTTCCATGCCATAACAGAAGAATCTAAAGGACGAGGCTCCAGCACAGTCTGCAACTTCCCATCGTTACCTCGAGATTTAATTGAAAATGTAATATCTTCTGACTGAAGCAGTATATGATCTTTTTCTATTAATTTCTGGATTGCGGAAATCGTTCGATTTTCATCGTCCTTGTTAATCATTTTAATTTGGATAAAAAATAAAAGTAATAAAGCAACTAAAGAAATTCTGTACTGAAAACCAGTTTCAGCTACTTTTTTTAAAATATCCGCGCGATCCGGTGGAATTTCTACGACTATATGAAGTTTCTCGCCTGGCTTTAAATTAGCTAGATTGTGTTTAATCTGTAAGCGTAAGTTATCAATATTAATTTTATAATCATAATCTATAGGATTCATTGGATCAGGAGAAAATGACTCAGGATCAAAAACTTTAGCGGTAAGATGCGCATCTGTTTTTTTATTTTTTAATTGTTCATGCTGCAAAGAAAGCTTCGCTTTATAAGTATTAATGGCATTCGGAGAAAAACCAGCTAATGAATCACACAATGGCTTAGTTTTTACATCAAAAGATTGAGCAAATTCTTCTTTTTGGTCTGGTTGAATATTGTCTCTTAAGCCTTCAATTAGTTTACTTTTAATTAATGTCAATTTATTTTGTAATTTTTGCTGAGCATCGACGACGATCTCTCCTGTTTGAGGCCTACTTAAATGCTTGTTAGCCATCCCTGTAAGAACCTCACGATAAGCTTTTAATACATCCTCTTTCGCTTGCAATTGAATATTTTCATTTATATAGGCATCATTGCTAAAATCCAATTGCTGCTTAGCTTTACCAAGCAAAGCCTCTTTTATATCTTTAACTGCAGCTTGATGGGTTATTTGGATTTGATTTTTTTCTATTTCATTCATAATAAGCACCTCGCCTCTATTTATCTAGATTTAAGTAAAGGACTAGCTAAAGAACTAACTTTTTGTTTAGTAAGTTCTTTAATGTTATTGACTGTCGTACTACAACCCTCACGATCAAGCTTGAATAGGGCTGATTGTTCAGCTATTTTCTTATCTTTTAGTTTAACCTTTTCATTTGAAGAACACAAAATTTGCCGATCCGGATGCGTTAAATTATAAGCCTCAATCACTAATCGGTAATTATACTCACTTTTTTTATTACAATTATTTATACTGACCGTCACAACTGAGTCAGTAAATCGATTCATGACATCTAAAATTTGTGCTCTGGCAACATCTAAGGAAACCGCAGAAAACCAGCTTACTTTTTCATTTTGATATTCGAGTGTATTTTTTTCTCGCGCTATCGACCAGATTTTTTTCTCGTTTCCTAAATCCTGCTCATAACAGACTCTACCATTATCGGCAATTTCATTCTGTTTGTAAAAAGCGCCACCCTGAGCAGTCGCCGCTAAACCCGGGGAATTCTGAAAACTAGCGTTAGGTGAAAAAATTTCGCGACATTGTAAAGGTAAATAACTTTCACCAGGTTCATACCTTGATTCGAGCTTGCTTAGAGGCTCCTCTCGCTGCAACTTTAGCATAGTTTCAAATAGTTTTTGTTGCTGGGTTAACGCTTCGCGATACACGCTTATTTTTGCAATCAATCCATAGAAAACCCGCAGCTTATTTTCATATTTACTTCTGGCTTGTACATTTTTTATAAAATTTTTCTCAGAATTATTTTTAATTAATAGGATAAATTGCTTTAATTGATCCTTTGATAATCGAGCAACTGGGATCGCTTTTTGATTAACGTCATCAATCAGTTGTTTTAGTGGCGTAAAATAATCATTATAAGAGAATATCCAACGACTTTTTATCGCCTCTATGGCTGCCGCATTAATGGCGGTAATAATATGGTGCAACGTTTCCTTTTTTTCATCATCTAATTTATTACGAGTTAGTTTGTCATTAATTGTATTGAAATAATAATCCACTAATGAATCATCATTAAGGGCGATACTTTGTTCCTCCTCGCTACTAGTACTACCATTGTGAATACCACTATCATCGTCATTTTCTTCAGATGTTGGCCTAACCAGTAAATTTGGATAATCTGTTTCCAAGCTACTATCTATTTCCTTATAGCAATTTAATGCTACCGAAATTAACTGTTCTTTTAAGGCTTGACGTTGGATTATTTCATCATTTAATTTTTCTTCAGATAAACTACTAATTACATAATGATCAAGTTTGGGAAATAATTGAATATTCTTTTCCTTAAACCAATTCGCAATAAAACCCTTTTCTTTATTATTTAATTCGAGTGATACATCGTGTTTTGTTTTTAACTGCAATCTTTCTTCTATCCATTCCTGAGAGTCCATTAAGGAGTATTTAGTTGCTTTCTCGTTTGAATTATCGTTTTGAAGGACTGAACTGGTTGAAGAGGTACTACTTTCAAGACTTTCGTCATCAGTAGAGTCTCTATTTTCAATGCCAACAGTTTGACAACGTATTATCTTACTTATCTCATAAATGTTATTTTCTGCATCATTTTCTTGATATTTTATATATGCTTGGCTGAAATTGAGTTGTTTCAATACGACACAAAATTCTTCTTGTGTATCGGTGTATTGTAATAAAATTAATTTTTGTAATTCCTTACTTGAAAAATTAAAATCGCTATCCATTAATTTTCTTTCTAGTTCACTCATAGATCCATTCTCCGATTTTTGTAATTGATCTTTAAAGTTAGAAGTAGCATTCAAAAGTTCTCTGGTTTTTTCTTCTAATTCTGCCTTTTCTTTTTCTAAATTTCCATTTTGTAATTTCAAATCTTGAATTTTTTGCTCTTGACTGCTGAGTTGTCCTGCTAAGTTATTTTTTTCAGTGTTCAAATCATCTACACTTTCCTGTAAACCTTTTAGCTCAGTTTTCAATAATCCTATCGTATGAGCATGTTTATTAAGATCTTTCTCTGTCGTTAACTTTTCTAAATCCGTCTTTAATTCGTTTATTTCCAGTTCTTTTGCGGTCAACGCTGCTTCTTGTGTTTCCAGTTTCTTTCCTTGCTTTTCTATTTCAGCTTTTAATATCTCAGCCTTGCTTGCAGATTCAGCCAAATTATCTTTTAATTCGGTTTCTTTTTTTGAAAATTCTGCTATTTGCGTATTGAATTCTTTGATTTCCTCATTTAGCTTGTTTCTTTCTTCCAGCAGTTTACCTTTTGCTCCCTGAGAAAATTTTTGTATAACTTCAATTTTTTCAGCAGATCGATTGGATTGTTCTGTTCCTAGACGACTGTAATCCTTGATAAGTTGGTCAACTCTTACTGCTAAATCATCTATATCAGTGTTCGCATGAGTTAGCTTTTCGTTAAGCGTCTTTATATGCTGCGTTTCTAATTCCTCAATCTTTGCTTTCTGTTCAGATTTTTGATCCACCGCTGCAGTGAATTCAGTTACTTTTCCTGCTAATGTTTCTCTCTCTTGCTTTAAGTATTTTCTCTTTTCTATTAAATTGTTATTTTCTAAATTAAATCCTTTTAGCTTTTGCTTTTGCGCACTGAATTGTTCTTCTAAGCTATTCTTTTCTGTATTCAAAGTGTCTACATTTCCATGTAATTTGTTCAACTCAGTTTGTAATGATTCTATCATATCAGTAAGTCCTTTGATTGCTTCCTCTGTCGTTAACGTTTCTAACTCTGTCTTTAATTTCTCGAGCTCATCCTCTTTTGCAGATAAATTCGTTTTATGTTTTTCAAGCTGTTCTTGCTTCGTCTCTATTTGTGTTTTTAATTCCTTTACCTCAGCTTCTGATTTATTCAAATTAGCTGCTAAACTAGCCTCAGCTCTTTGATATTCTGTTAATTTCGTATTGAACTTTCTTATTTCCTCATTTAAAGCATTTTCGTTTTCTAACAACGCATCTTCTGATTTCTGAGAAAGTTCTTTTATAGCATCAATTTTTTGAGTAGATCGACTAGCTTGTTCTGTTGTTAGGCTTTCGTATCCACTAACAAGTTGTTGAACTCTTACTATTAAATCATCCAAATCCTTGTTTGCTTGAGCAAGATTTCCTTTTACTGCTTTCACAAGATTTCTTTCTACCTGGCCAATCTTTACTTCCTGTTCAGCTTTTTCATCAACCGCTGCAATAAATTCTTTTGTTTTTTCTACTAATTCTGTTTTATCTTTCTCTAAGTTTACTCTCTCACCTGCTAACTTTTGATTTTCTGAATTAAACCCTTCAAATTTTTGCTCTTGAGTGCTGAGTTGTCCTGCTAAGCTGTCCTTTTTATTTTTTAAGCTTCCTACACTATTTTGTAAATCCCTTAGCTCATTTTCCAATGACACTATTTTCTGAGCATGTTCTATAAGCTGATCATCGGTGGTTAATCTCTCTAATTCCGTCTTTAATTCCTTTATCTCTCTCTCTTTTGCAGTCAATTGCTTTGTTTGCGTTTTGAGTTTTTCTCCATGCTGTTCTATTTCAGTTTTTAATGCTGCTACCTCAGCTTCAGATTCAGACAAATTATGTTTTAATTCAGTTTCTTTTTCTAAAAATCCTTTTAATTTGTTATTAAACCCTTTTATTTTTTCATCTAAATCGTTTTTACTTTGCAGCAATTCACCTTCTGCTTCCTGAGAAAGTTCTTCTATGCGTAAAAACTTTTGTGCAGATCGTCTGGACTGCTTTGCTTTCAGGCTTTCGTATTCATTGACAAGTTGATCAACTTTTTCTATTAAGATACCCATGTTAGCCTGATTAAGTTTTCCTCTAATTGCCTTTACAAGATTTCCTTCTAACTGGCCAAGCTTTACTTCCTGTTCAGCTTTTTCATCAACCGCTGCAATAAATTCTTTTGTTTTTTCTACTAATTCTGTTTTATCTTTCTCTAAGTTTACTCTCTCATCTGCTAACTTTTGATTCTCTGAATTAAACCCTTTAAATTTTTGTTCTTGTTCGCTGAGTTGTCTTGCTAAGCTGTCCTTTGCAGTATTTAAATTATTTACAATCTTCTGTAAATTCATTAGCTCATTTTCCAACTGAATTATTTCCTGAGCATGTTGTTTGAGCTCATCATCACTGATTACTTGACTTAACTTTGCCTTTGATTCTTTTAACTGTTCTTCTTTTACAGTCAATTGCTTTGTTTGCGTTTTGAGTTTTTCTCCATGCTGTTCTATTTCAGTTTTTAATGCTGCTACCTCAGCTTCAGATTCAGACAAATTATGTTTTAATTCAGTTTCTTTTTCTAAAAATCCTTTTAATTTGTTATTAAACCCTTTTATTTTTTCATCTAAATCGTTTTTACTTTGCAGCAATTCACCTTCTGCTTCCTGAGAAAGTTCTTCTATGCGTAAAAACTTTTGTGCAGATCGTCTGGACTGCTTTGCTTTCAGGCTTTCGTATTCATTGACAAGTTGATCAACTTTTTCTATTAAGATACCCATGTTAGCCTGATTAAGTTTTCCTCTAATTGCCTTTACAAGATTTCCTTCTAACTGGCCAAGCTTTACTTCCTGTTCAGCTTTTTCATCAACCGCTGCAATAAATTCTTTTGTTTTTTCTACTAATTCTGTTTTATCTTTCTCTAAGTTTACTCTCTCACCTGCTAACTTTTGATTTTCTGAATTAAACCCTTCAAATTTTTGCTCTTGAGTGCTGAGTTGTCCTGCTAAGCTGTCCTTTTTATTTTTTAAGCTTCCTACACTATTTTGTAAATCCCTTAGCTCATTTTCCAATGACACTATTTTCTGAGCATGTTCTATAAGCTGATCATCGGTGGTTAATCTCTCTAATTCCGTCTTTAATTCCTTTATCTCTCTCTCTTTTGCAGTCAATTGCTTTGTTTGCGTTTTAATTTTTTCTCCATGCTGTTCTATTTCAGTTTTTAATGCTGATACCTCGGTTGCAGATTCAGCCAATTCAACCTTTAATTCAGTTTCTTTTTCTAAAAATACTTTTAATTTGTTATTAAACCCTTTTATTTTTCCATCTAAATTGTTTTTACTTTGCAGCAATTCACCTTCTGCTTCCTGTGATAGTTCTTCAATAAATTCAATTCCTTGAGTAGATCGATTAGCTTGCTCTATTATTAGGTTTTCGTATTCATCAGCAACTGTAACGACTTTTCCTAATAAATCATCTAAATTTGCGTTTTTAAGACTTTCCTCAACGGTTGGTATAGTCTTCGTCGCTACATTTGAAAATTCTTTAAATTTTTCCAGAGTTTTAGCTAATAAATCTAAACTTTGTTTGATGGTAAGCAAACTATTATCACACTGATTAACTAACTCAATTAATTGTTTGCATGAGGACAAACCTTCTTTAGATAGTTGCAAAAGTAGTGCTCCAAGAGCAGACACGTTCACATCGACTATTCCCTTCTGATCTAATTCTTTGGGTTGCAGCGCTTGCAAAAATACCACCATGAATAGCTCAAATAATTGAGTATTACCAATATCGTTTGCATTTTGAATAACTAAATCAATAAAGGTCAGTACTCTTCTTGTTAAGAACGGTAAGTCCTGCGTGATCCTCTGTAACATGCCATCAATCTTATTACTACAATCGAATTTAAGTAATTTACAAAAATCTTGTTTTGCAAAAAGAAGTTTCACCGCTTCCAATTGCTCAAGATTTGGTGAATATTTTTTTATCCCATCCAGTAAAATAGTAAATAATTCACCGTATTGATCAGCATTGGGATAAGACATTAACTTCAGAGTTATGTCCGCAATAATCTGTCGCTTTTTTAAGTTTTCTTCAAGAAATTCTTCATCAGTAAATGCATCAAGCTCAAGTAATTGTTTTAATAAATTAAATTTAGTTTCAAATTGATCACTAGTATTTTTATCAAGCAAAGTTTTCAAAAATGCACAGCTACTAGCGAGAGGAAACAATCGACCCTTTTCAAAACAGAGCAATTTAATAATATCCTGTTTGTAGAGCTGTAAATTAACTGTTTCTGATTGGCTGATGGCATCAATCAGTGCATAAAATTGCTCCAGTTCTTTCTCCTTTGGCATACCCGCCATAAAAACATCTTGTAAAGCAGGGTTTTTAATAATTTTTTCATAAACCCATTGGGACCAATCGGTTAAATTCGCAAAAAATTCATTCACTTGTTTATTATTGGCTTCATTCTGCTGATTAGCTGCGCTTTTATCACTCACTATAGGTGGCATTTCATTTAACTGAGAATCAGGGAGATGAAACTCTGAAAAATTCAATTTATCTGAATAATTAACTTCTGAACAAAATTTACTCCAAAGTTTTTGCGCTTCATCCACATAATGATTAAAGACTTTTCTATTATCTTGTTTTACTTCGTTGTTATTATCATCCGCTAAACGATTTAGCCATTTTTCATTTAACTGTTTAAATAAACGAGAACTTAATTGAGTAATGATTGGATCGTTTTTAACTTTGATAATCTGTTTTATTTCATTAGTTAATTTCGACAAAAGTCTTTCTTTTGCATCCCTAAATTGATTTTCTCTTTTCTTTAAAATGTTACTGACTTGTGTTACCACTTCGACGATAATGGCTTTATCTTTAGCATTTGACCAAGGGATCTCTTGATTTTTCCGTTGCAAAGATTGTTCTCTATTCGTAATCTTTTGTCGAGCATAGTCCTCCCAATTAGCAATCAATTCTGATTCAGCGTTTTTAAGTTTGTCATATTTTTCTGACACTGCTCCATAGTTATAAATACTCACCGCACTACCGGCTTGCCCATTACGTGCTGCACGACCAATGGCTTGTTTTTCATCACGTCGATTCGATAATTGATCAGCGTCGGTATAGGCTAAGACAACTTTTAATCCATCAGCTACCTCGGTTCTAATATCCGTACCTCGTTGCAGTCGTGAACTAAGCGTCACTGTACCTGGCCGTCCAGCTTCATTAACTATCTCTTGCTCAGATTTTTGTTTTCCATTCGTATCCTCCACTAATGTTAATGCCTGCTGGCTCTCTAATCCTTTTGCTTGCAATTTTCGATAGACTTCTGATACCACCTGATCACTATCCAAAAGAATTAATATCGGTTGATTTTTATACGAATTCAAAATCTGCTCAGTAATGGCCGTTATAAGCGCATTGTCGTCCTCAGTATAAACGCTAGGTAATAGTGTTAATTTCGATAGTTGATGGCTCGTGGTTTTAAAAATCTTCTCAACACCAAATTGTTTATTAAGATATTCTCGCTCACGTTTATTTCCAGCAGTAGCGGTCATTCCTATTAATTTTTCATAGTTCTGCAAAGATTGCTCAGCATTTTCTGATAAAACTAACGGCGCAATAGGCTCAACAAAAAAATTAGGCGCTTCGCCATTTGTCTTCATTTCCTCATTGAGAAACGTGTGTAGTGCATACTGGACATCATAGGTAGAACCGGGTTGTAGTTGGTTTTTATCCATGACCATTGCAAACTGCTTTCGATAGATCTGTTCATTTATTTCTATATCAATGGATCTAATAGCATAATGGATAGCTTCTTTTAAACTAGCGGCGGCATGCATATCCAACAGGAGTTCCGCAAGTTTATCGACAGTTTGGTCGTTGGGTTGTTCTAACTTATTGACACTAATAAAATTAGATGCTTTGGGTGCCTTATATCTTTCTGCCAATATGGCTTGCAATAAAGGATCCAGATGATCTTTTGTATCAATTTTATCAAGTTTTAAAGGAACGATTTTCTTTAAATAATACGTTGCAACAACTTCATAAACCCAAACATCATAATTAAAGCAACCTTTTCCAGCGTCTGCATAACGGAATATGGTGTTTTCATCAAAAAGATGATAGTCCGCCTCATCCAAAACTCCATAGCGATTTTTTTTGTTATGAATAATGCCATCATTCACTAACCAACGTTGACGATTAACTGTCAAATTACCGAGTGTTGAATAATTGACACCTCCTTTTACTCCTCGAGCTTCCTTGTAATTCATTTGGGATGAAGACTGATGGATATAACTACTATCTATTAATGTTCTAAGATAAGCTGCTTGAGCTTCTTTATGGTCTCGTTCTGAGAGAGCAGATTTAGAACTTAAGTTATCTAGGGTTATTCCTTTTAAAGCCAAATAAATATCCCAGCTTAAGGAAATAAGACTCTTACCTTGACCGGTGGGAACTTGTAGAATTAAATTTTCATCATCATGGGTAAGCGCATACAGCAACACCAGCATCTGTGTATCATTCAGCCATTTCCCTGTCTGACGTAATAACAGCTCACGAATGGCTACTAACTGTCTTGCCTTCAACCAATCATTTTTTAAATGGCTAGAGTTCTGTAATTGCTTACCTAACTCATGCAAATTGCTCACCAACTCATTTGTTTTCTTTGCAGCTAGATTCTGTTCTTTACTGTGGGTATTTGCAAAACAAAAGAGATTGCTGAGATGTTGCTTTTTCTCAATGGTGAGTGCTCTCTCTCCTTTTAATTTAAAACTCGCTATGACTCTTTTTATGTTCTCTTTATCCTCATCACTTTCACCGTAGCTACGTTTGTCTTCCTTTTCATAAATAGTTTCAAAGTAATGTAATAAATTATCTATACTTCCTAAAGCATTATTGTGGCTTTTAGCATAATCAAGTAAAAACTTAAGCGTTGGTTTCGGTGTTTGTTGATAATATTTAGCTAATTTTTCCATTTCTAATGCACTAAGTTTCTTTAACAGAGAAATTAATTGCTCAGCATTACTGAACCACTCAGTACTATTTTCAGCTTGATCAATCGCTTGCAGCAAAATAATCCGCTGGTCAATTGATGAATCTTTATATTTTCCATTAAATTTATTAAAAAAATCTGTTGATCCAAATTTTTTTAAGTTTAACTGCAATAAAATTGCCAAACTTTCTGGCCAAAATGGGGCTTTATATTGAACTAATTCTTTAAGATCTGAAATAAGCTTATTTTTATTTTCTTCTTCTATATTTTCAGCAGTAGCACATTGAATAAGTGCTAAATAATCAAACCAGTTTTTTGAGTCTTTTTGTTCTACTAAAAATTCAAAGCAATCGTTAAAATACTTAACATCGTTTAACGCGAAATCAACACATAATGATTTTTGCTTCGGACTTAACAGGCTATAATTCAATTTGCCAATAGCCGATAAAACTTCCTTATTCTCTTCACTTTTTAATAAGGCTAAATTGTTATTAACTAATGTCGATTTATCATTGTGCCGTTCTTTATCAAAAAGTTTTTCCAGTGTATTAATAGGAAAAAACTGCTCTATAGTATTATTACTGTTTGCTGGTAATAATGTCTCTAAAATAGCTTGTAATTGCGGTAAGCTAATGAATTCAGGTGTTTTAGAATTAGCTAATAAATTAACAACGGGTGTTAATTCGTCAAAATAATCTTTCTCAGTGAGTTGTAGGATTTTTTTCTTAAATATTGTCAGATCCATCCTTTCATTGGGCACAGCTAAACAGTTCAAAAATTTACCGAGAATAGTCACATGCTCATCGCGATGAGCATGTGATAAATTTCCTTTGATTTCTTGTATGAAATCGTTAATTTCATTTGGAGCTAGCTTTCTTAAATCGGCATCTTGTAAACGAATAAAGCAATGCTCACTGGTTTTTTTGATGAACTCACGGCGTAAAATAATTGCGTCTTCTTTTGAATTTGCATCTGCAATTTTTTTAGTGATGTCACATATTTCTTGCTTAGTTGGCAGCTTATAGCCATTATCAAATTTTGAAAAATTGATAGAATTCAGTTGTTTAAATAGTAATTCCATTTCAGTTTTATTTTTTTCTTGTTTAGCTAAATCATTCAAGCTATTGATTAGCGATTTATTATCAGAATTATAGGGATAACACAGCCAACCTAACGTTGTTAACAGCACAGAATTTAAAGCTATCTTATTATCTATAATAAATTGATAATAGTTACTGAGATTTTCTCCAAAAACAATTTTTTTCGTTTTATCGAAAAAATGACTGTCAAAATAGTCTAGCAAATGAACCGAAGCATTCAACAAATCAAGTGTAAAGCGATTTAATAGATCATTGTTATGCAAAACTTCAGAAAGCTTTAGCAATTGCTTAAAGTCAAAATGAAGAGGTCTTGATTCTTTGTTATCCCAATCGAACAGTGTATTTAATCGACTCAGAAATTGAGAAAAACCATCATTCTTTAACTGTTGATCGGTTAACCCATTAAAATAAGGCAATAATGTTCTATCCTCTATCGTATTGCTACCCTGTGTCGTACACGCTAATAAGCAACGGGCTAAATTATCCTTAGTCTGGACAGAAATTGACTTTTTAGCGATTGTTTCAAAAAATTCGCTATACAGCTTAAGCTGTTGCTGAGTCACATTCGGTAAGTATTGTACAAAGCGTATTGCGCGCGTCTTCCAGGCTTCTTCTTCTGATATCGATGCCTTCATCTCCGGAATATAACTGCCAGGTGTCGTATTACAGTCTTTGAATTTACTGAGATGGGCATTTATGGAGGCATCGGGTTGTCCGATTACATTAATAGCTTCATTAACTACGGCATAATAGATACCTGATTGGCTCCAATCAAATTTATCTAGATTATTTAATAAACGTTGCTGATTTTCTAAGGGTTCGGCCATATTTTCACAGGCCTGTAAAACCTGCAGCACACGGTCCAATAAAACAGGTATATGTAAAAAATCTTGTTGGGTTAATAAATTTTCTAGTGATTTTGAATTAAAAAACAAGCCGCGCTGTTTATTTAAATCAAAATAATGTGTAAAAGATTTAAATACACTCCAGAGTGAAGAAAAACGTGAATACCCGATAGAATTAAAGTGTTTTTCAACAAGATTCCGCCACAAAATACTATGTTCAGGGTTTTTTAGATTATTTACACAATCAACAATAGCATTGACTTCGGCTTCTTCTAACAATTCTGACAAATTATCCGTTTTATCAATAAAATATTCTTTCCAATGCTCAAAGAATTTTTGATCTTTTTCGTAGATAGCTTGTACCAATTTAAAAAAGGCCGATGCATTATCGCCTGTAAGTTGTTCAGGACAGCCATAATGATAAAATAACTGACCTAAGGCTTTGAAATTCCTAGAGGTAAGTGTTTTAATAATTTTTTCAGATAAAATCCGTTGACTTTCTTTCCGATTCAAAGTGGGCAACCAAGTTTTTAGGGAAGCACGTAAATCATTAATTTCATTTTCCTTTAAGTTTTCCCAGCAGATTTTCTGGAATTTTTTAGCGTTTATCAGATCAAAGAGTCGAACATCTCCTTCGCAGTTTTCTACTGCGGGCATAGGATCAGTTATTTTTAAGGTAAAGGGATCAGGCGATTGATTTTTTTGATTTAAATCTTGCTGCTCTTTTTCAGCAGAAAAGTCTACAATGAGACTCTTGCCATCTTTGCTAATTAATACGCTAAAACCTGCCGGTGGATTATTTAAAAGAAATGAAAAACTAAAATGCCGGGCATTTTCCATGATCTTTTTGATTGCTGCTTCAGTGAACTTATTAACGATCTGTTTGGCGTCCTGGGAGCTGCCTACCCATTGATTAAACAATGTCTGCAAATTAAGAGTATTTTTTTCCTGATTCTCTAAAGATTTATCTAATTTAGCTAAACTAGATTGCCAAATATCACCTTTACATCTAGACAGAATATTGTCGCGAGTAATTAGCAGATTTTCATTACCTGTAAAAAACTGAGATTGCGGTTTCGGAAACGGTTGTTGCTGCTGCTGTTGTTGCTGCTGTTGTTGCTGCTGCTGTTGTTGCTGCTGCTGTTGCTGCTGCTGCTGTTGTTGCATACCCACATTAACTGTTAAGGGCCAGCTTCTATTTCCGGGTAACAATCTCGATTGACTTTCTTCTAAATGTGTCGGTTTTAATTTTTCTATATTCTCAGTATTTTTTTGCAAAACAGGCAAACGAGCACTATGCCGATTAGCTAATACGGCATTTTGTAATTCTTTATAAATAGATCTAAACTTGTTTTCCTGAGAAGGTTTTTCAAGCTCTGGAATACTAATCTGTATTGTGATCGAATTATCCTCTGTAACTCTGGTTTTAAGCTCATTGAGTAAGTCTACGTGCTGTTGATTTTCCGCATTAAAATGATGCAAGGTGAATTGTTTATCTAATTGCGTATTATTATCTTTTTCATTTAATAAACTGAGAATATTGCCTATATTTTTATTATCTAAGTTTTTCTCTGGTAAAATAATTCCCAAGCAATCGAACAAAGGTAATTTTACAGATTGCTCATAGCATTGTTTTAATTCATCATACAGAACAGCAGTTAAATCAACCCGATTTTGATTAGCGGCTAGACCAAAATTAATATCAAGCGCTAAAGATTCAGAAACTGCTTTTTCGCGTATTAATTTAACTAAAGCTTTTAATCCTGCTTCGCCCATTTCTGCTAATTTCGGTGCAATATTCACTTTATTTATTAATAATGAATAGAGATGGCTCGATGTCTTACCCCAGAGATTAGCATTCTTTTGTTGAATTGATTCGTGTTGTGGTTCAAGTTGTGTTGCAAGAAAACGGTTTCTCGCAGCACAGTTCTCCACATAAATTTCATATTGCTTTAAATTTTCATTATTTTGGCAATTCTCTGTATTGATTGTTATTTTTTGAATAAGCGGATCATTTGCATGGAGATCACGAAGTAATTTCAACTCTTCATAATTATTTATCGAAAAATTACTCTTTAGATTAAGAATTAAGGTTGGTAGGGTATTTGGTGTCAATCCATCAATTAACTCTTGAACATTGGATACTGATAATACTAACTCTCCTTTAAGTTCAGCCTCAATCTTGCTATTTAAATCAGTATATTTCTGTTTTAATGTCTCAAGATCTTCTTTTTTTATTCCTAACTGAGTATTTTGCTCTAGTTTATTAGAAATTTCTGTTATAAATTTTAAATTATCCTGTATTTTTGTTTGAAGATTATGGAGTGCTGTATGCTTTTGAGCTGGATCAGTATTTACTTTAGAATTCTCAAACTCCTTCTGTATTTCAAAAAACTGCTTCTGACATTGACTAAATCTTTCTTTTAATTGCCTAATTTTTTCATCTTGTTGTTTCTTTTCTTCATCTATTTTTTGTTGATTTTGTTTTCTTAGCTCCTGCAATGCAGTTTCAAGTTTAGTTTTAAAGCTATTGAAATCTTTAATCTTTTCCAAATTAATTAAAGTAGGCGTTAAATTTTCTAATTTTTTACTATTATTTTGAACTTTAGTAAAAGAAGCTTGTATTTGTTTTTCAATAGTTTTTAAAGCTTCACTTTTAAGACATTCTTCCGGTAAATTTTCTTGTACAGTTTTTTTTATAACTAAAAATCTTAGTAGAGAAATAATATTAGGAAGTGTTTTGTAAAGATTGGTAGATATTTCTAAAATGTTTTTTGAATTATCAAAATTCCCTTTAGTTATATCTTCATTTTCTAGAGCCTTGTAATAGTACTTTTCCAAAGCCTTCTTAAAATCAATCAAAGCTCTTTTTCGTTTTTCATCTGCAATTTTTCCCTCTCCTGCGGTTGTTAAAACAGTTTGACATTCACTTATTGCCTTTAAAACCTCACTATTTCCTGAAGTTCCAACCTTAATTCCATTTTTTTTAGGCTTTATTAGACTAGCTCTTATATTTTCTATACATTCATTAAAAGAATTTGATGCCTCATCCAAAAAACTCTCTTCAAAAACTCTTTCAACAGGGAGATCAGTGCCCCACAAACTGTTATCAATTACAGATTTAGAGCCGCTACTCTTGAGAAATGCTTCACAATTTCTAATATTTGATTTAATTTCATTTACCGTTAAAGTATTTTGACCTGATAGCGAAGATTGAGATACTGTTCTCGAAATGCTAGAATCTGGCATAGTCACGCTTCCTTAGATGGAAAGTCTTTTAATTTTTATTAGTTAAATTTTCCCACATTTATTTTACAAAATATATATTAAACTTTTATTAAGTGCAGAAATTTTTTATACAAAAAAAGCTGGGATGGTTCGAGAAGCTATAAAAGTTAAAATTAAGAAATGAGATCTTTCAGGAAAAAGCAGTTAAATAGCCCGCTATACAGGACATTAAACACTATAATTGAAACCGCAGGGCTTTTTCTTTGTGATCGGGTTTAAAATTAATTACTTTAATTGCTTTATTTTCGCATTCAATCCAGCCAAAACGTTTCGCAGCAGCAAGCCCATCTATTTTAACCCGCTTAGCGCCGCGCTGGACTAATAGATCGATCATAGAACTTACCGTCGTTAAGAGTCGACCGGTTGTATAACTTCCATAAAGCTTACCGGGAGAAGTTTTTAATAGCGTTCCATAATCAAAAATTGGATAGCCTTTCTCAACTTGAATAATGTCAGGCCGTGTCAGCAACGTCCCGCTTTCTCCTCCATCGCTATCCTCTTGAGTTTCTACTATGGAAACTTCAAAATAGCCCCATAGCAATAACAAAAACAAATGAGCTTGTTCAGAATTTATAGGATTATCGATAAGTCCAGCAATCTGACTCAATAACTCATCTATATTTAAATTAAATTTATCAATTTCATTATTGTTAACCATTGAGTTCACCTTTACAGATTAAGGTGCAGCCCCCCCACCGGTACCGTTGCTTGGAGCTGAGCTAGATACGTCTGCTTTGGTTTGTTTCATTTCTCTTAAACGGCGACCTAGCTGCATGCCACCCCCTGAACTTTCACTTATGCCCTGGCTTGTAGGCATTTGTTGGGTAATCTGTCCAACATCTCGATCGTGCTGACCACGTATACCTTGTAGCATTGATTCTTCGTGGCCACTTTCCTGTGGACCACCTATCCAACGCAGTACTTTATTCGGAACTTCATAAATCATTGAAAAACAACGGTTAACAATGGCTAGCACCGCCGCCGCATAAATAGCCATCATAGCGGTTTGGTAAACAATGGCAAAAATATCGCCGTTATAATCATTCAAAAATTGCACTGCAATACTAAACCCGTGATTAAATACTGAAAGGGCAACATACGATAAAATAATCCCAAAAATAAAACCAAACACCATTAACATAGGTCTTAAGAAAACACTGGCAAGCAGCATGATCGATTGTTCCGCTTTACCCAAAAAGTCATGCCCTTCTGGATGCGTAATTCCCAATGCCACTAAGGGTGCCGCTAAAATTGCCTCTAACACCACCGCAAACCAGGTAATACTACCAAATGCAAACAGGAAGAACGGAATTAATGGCACATAATAGGAAAGAATAGAACCCAAAACAAAATTAATCCCCATCCAAACAGTGAGCATGGGAACTACCAACATCAACAGATTAGTAATCGCTAACATGGCGTTCACTGCACCCCCGACTGTCCAAAAACCCGAAGCAAATCCCGCTGCAATACCTACAATACCTAATCCAGTCATTGTGGCTAACAGAGATATCCAGACCTGTTCTACCATAGATACTAAGCCATTCCCCACTGACGCTAAAGCAACAATGGGATCCATATCTTTATTATTAATTCCATCGGCTAATTTTTTTTCAAAATCCTGCACTCGAGGAAATATCGTATCCAAAATAGCACTTACTACCTTACCAATTGCATTTACATTCGCTGGATGCTCTGGTAGAGAAGGATCAGCCTCGTCACCAGGATTATTATTGTTAGGAGCTCGTGTTATTTCTGCTGCCATATAACTATCAATAACACCGCCTACACTCGGCAAGTTATTTTTTAGATTATATATTACATTATCGTCTTTGATCTGAGAAAAGGTATTTGAATCATAATCGGGATTAAACTCAGGATAAATTCTATCGGAAATTGCAAGCTCTCCTGTGTTTTTTCTAATACTTTGATTCAAACGAGCCATATTATAGTAATAGCTACCGGCAAGTATCCAACCTGATTTTTTTGCATTATTAATAAAGTCTTTATATTTTTTACTTCCATCATCCGCTAAAGAACGTAAAGCAGGCTTTACAATCCCAAAGTAATCCTCTCCTGCATCAACCAAATTATTTTTAAAGGGTTCAAAACTAGTCGAATCTAATTGAATTCTGCTAGCAAGTGTATGCGTTGTAGAAAGAGGAGATATTGTATTAGCAATACTCTTTGCTTGAGCATTTAAATCTAAGATCATTTGTCTCATCGCAACACTTGCACTATCATTGGCATTCAAATTGGCCGGGTTATCGATCTGTCCATTATCCGCCTTATTGCCAATAAAATTCCACGAAACTCTACCACACATACCTTCTAAATTGGCAAAAGCACCAGATAACTTTCCAGGAAAAGTAAAATATCCGCCGGTATCTTTTGTATAATCGATGGGTCGCCCTGTATTTTTTCCATCCGGCCCTTTACCTGTTACAGTTAGCGAGCTTAAAAAATCAGGCACTACAACCTTTTCATTTGGATCCGTGTTGTAATATTGATTAGCCAAAGCATTATGTACAGCCAACATACATACTTCTGATTTTAGAATACTACCCGCTTTATTAATTAAAAAAGTATTATTAGCACCTTTTTTTGGATCCAATGATTGAATGGGCTCAATTATTGTTCCGTTACGATTAATATAATTTAAAGTGACATTCCATACCTCATCCGCAGCACCAACACCTTGTACCACTACCCACATAACAAGAATTTGTATAAAAGAGTAACCGGTAGCTTTCGGTAATAATAAACCTATCCCACCGACCGTTCGCAGTGGAATCCAAATTGACGACCATTTCTTACCGAGAAACTCACCCTCATGCGAGGTATTTAAAATGGAAGTAAATAAAACATAACTTAATACTATAGAAGCCATAACTAATATGATGGAATTAAACGTCCCAAACATCGTTCCTAAAATTTGACTTCCTGTGCCATGTAACACGCCATCCACCACACCAAAAATAGTCGCTAAATACGACATCGATAAATCAGTGCTAGGAGGTGTTAAGCTTAAGGTGTCTGCTAACAACAACGATGGAAATAAGTAAAGGAAGCTGGTTAATAGAAACTTACGCATTATTTTTCTTCCTATTAAAAAATTGATAACTGAACCAATCACGAAAATTACAACCTAAACGACGCTGTTTAATTTGAAATAACCAAAAATGATAACGAAAGATTTGCGTCAAAATAATAATACAAATGCCTAGGCAAGGAAAAAATCCCCGCAAAGAGTGGTTATAGAAGAGGAGATAAACACTATAGCTAACGCTAACGAAGAAAAGAAAAATCCATATCCACAGCAAACGCGTAAATTCTTTGCTGCGTTGCATTAAATCTGCTGTTGTTAATTTAAGACGTATCAGTGCTTCTTCAAAGGATTCCTGTGTCTTGGCATGGTCAGGAATAAAGAATTTTTTAATGAATCCGAAAACAGAACGATTGTTTTTTACCAATTGTTGATAGTCTACCCACTTTGGAACATCAACAGCTGGCTTAATTATTTTTTTTATAGCACCAAAAAAACTCACGTATCACCCCGCGGTTTAATATTCTATGTTATCCCGACTGCATCCAACTTGCAAATTTCTCGTTAAGATCCAGCTTGGTAGATGCTCTTTGGATTGTCGCGCTACCCGCTAGTAAAACGAGCGAAAAATCCTAATTAACCGCTTAAATTCTTGCACAATTCTAAACGAAGTTCCTATCGATCAAGATCGGATTTGATTTAGCTTGCATTAAGTTGGATAATCAAGGTTCCTTTGCCGCAGTTTATACTCAATTAAATGGGTATTACAAATAAAACAATACATACTTATGCCTGACTTAACTCACAAAGGTTCACACCTCTACTGGAAACAATACCAAGATCCCTTGATCTATAGGGTTCTTTGCTTCATGGAAAGCGTTGAATCTTGGACTAAAGATGGTGATACCACGCTTGAAGCAAGCCTCTTAGAGCTGGGTAAAGAGCTCGATGATATCGATAAAGTTGATCTGGATAAACTTGCTCAACAAGCGTTGTTTATTCGTTTAGGTAATCATTTAGGTATGTCTCGTACCTTGCGTCTACTTCAAGCAATAGACACTTCACATCCAGGTTCTGCCGCTAAATTACTCATGCATGCCGAAGAAGTCAGTAATGGTCCTGAAGATGAAGCAGGCTTATTTTTGCGTAGAAATATTAGCTTTGAACGTTTACGTCTACTCGCTAGAGTGTTTTCCCAAGATCGCTTGGATCTAGTTTTAAAAGCATTAGAAGGTGAATAATTATGCTAAGGTCATGGCAATTTCGATGCGCTTTAATTTTTTTCAGCTGTTCCTTCATTGGTTTAGCGCATGCTAATTCTGAACCACCAAAAAGTGACTCCTTGCAAAGCTATCGTGATGAAATTAAACAATCTGAAACCAATGCCTCGCAAGCAGTGCTAGATGCCTTACAAGCCAATACCGACACCGACAACTCTTCTCAACAAAACCAAACAGCACCCGGAACATCCGCAACGACGTCGAAACCTCGTTCCAATAACGATAAAGCCTTTATCCCCTTAGATAAATCTGCAAACTCAAGCAATCCACCCAATAAAAATCCTTGGCTGCAACCTAATCCTTGGGCAAAACAACCGCCTAATATTTGGGAAAAAAACGCCAAACTAAATCCTTATTCGAATGCACCTATTCCTGGACCAACACCACCATCAAATGTAGCTATTCCTAGTCCACCCAATATTTTTGCACCATCACCGCCAAGCTCTAACACAAGCAATTTACAATCTAATGCTCATTCATAAAAAAATTTACTTTAAAACTTCGTGAGGATGTTACTATGTCTCATTTATCAAAAATAAAAACTTTAAAAAGTGTCTTTTTAAGTATTTCTTTAGTCACAAGCAGTTTGTATGCTCTAAGCAGTTATGCGAATATAGGTCCAGTCCCCACACCCGATTTTACAACGATCAGTGTAAAAAACTTAGTAGCGGGCTATGGTAGTACAGCCATTTCAAAAAATCTAATGAACACCGCACCCATGGGTGATGATTTAACTATCGCTATTAACAATGCACAAGCGGCTTATTTATTATCTGGCAGCTCTCCTTTAGAAAGCTTAACGCAACAGCAGCTTATCCAATCAGCTAATTTAAACGATAAAAACAATAATATATTAGCTTTTCTTTGGGATCCCAATACAAAAATCAACCCTAATCTAGAAAAAAACCCTTTAAGCTCTATTGATATCAATAGTTTACTCCAGCCTATTAGCTATAATGATACTGAAGCTGCAGCAGCTAAAAATGTGATTAACGCTTTAAGTGGTTCTTTAATGCCTATTAACACCATAAATTTCAATCAATTGGTTGCAAATTTATCGGGAGACAAAGAAAATAACCTGAAATATGAATTACAAAAAAAACAAACTCAAGCCTATCTTGCATCTTTGCGTAGTTATTTAGCTACGCAAACTATGGCACTCAGTAATCTTTATCAACTTTATGCAGAAAGGCAACCCATCGATCCTAGCAAAGCAGATCCTGCTGTGCGGTCTTCACTAGCAACATTAAGTGGTCAGACATCGGGTCCCATCAGTTTATTAAAATTAGAAAATATTATGACAACACGCCGAATTCTGGATAAAAATTGGTATAAAAATGATTTAATTAATGAAAATCCCGCTACTTTACAACGCCAACAAGTGGAGTTATTAGCAGAAAATTTATCTGAAAGTTATCAAATACGGATGACATTAGAGCGTTTACTCGCTACTATGTCCGTTTTAGTTTTAGAGTTTAATGGACAAATTCGCACCCAATTGCAAACTCAAATACAAAGTATTAATAACCCTCAGCAAGCATCAGGATAATTTTCTCTTATAAACTACATGGAATTTAAAAATATCACATGCTCTTTATTAGAACAGATTAATTCTCCCATGCAGTTGCGTGAACTCACACCTACGCAACTGCCACAATTAGCGACTGAGCTCAGAGAGTTTCTTATTCAAACGCTAGATCAATGTGGAGGTCACTTTGCGGCTAACTTAGGAACCGTAGAATTAACTATTGCTTTGCATTATGTATTTAATACGCCACATGATCATATTATTTGGGATGTCGGCCATCAGGCTTATGCGCATAAAATTATTACTGGTCGACGCGAAAAACTATGTAGCATTCGAAAAACTCATGGTTTAGCGCCCTTTCCTTCCCGCGAAGAAAGTTCATTCGATAGTTTTGGCGTTGGCCATTCGAGCACCTCGATTAGCGCCGCATTAGGATTTAGTGTCGCAGCAAAAAAAAATAACACCGGTCAAAAAGCGATTGCAGTCATAGGCGACGGTGCGATGACCGCGGGTATGGCATTTGAAGCCTTAAATCACGCAGGCGATATCCATGCGGATCTTTTAGTCGTACTCAATGATAACGATATGTCGATTTCCAATAATGTCGGCGCTTTATCTAATTATTTTGCCCGCATATTATCCAGTAAACTTTATTCAAGTGTCAGAGAAGGCAGTAAAAGAATTTTAGAATCTATTCCTAGTGTACGTAAACTTGCTAAACGTACTGAAGAGCATGTTAAAGGGATGTTAGTTCCAGGTACTTTATTTGAAGAATTAGGTTTTAATTATATTGGTCCGATTGATGGTCATGACTTACCTTTATTAATGAATACTTTAAGTAATTTAAGTCAGTTATCCGGGCCACAACTTGTTCATGTTATTACAACCAAAGGCAAAGGTTATGCCGCTGCAGAACAAAACCCGATTGCTTATCATGCTGTCAATCCACATTTTTTAGCGCCTGTTTTACCCTCTAGTGTGGACAAACCCAAACCGAAAACCTACGCAAATATTTTTGGGCAATGGATTTGTGATATGGCTGCTATCGATGAACGTGTAATCGCGATTACACCGGCGATGCGCGAAGGATCTGACCTGATAGAATTTTCCGAACGTTATCCGGATCGTTATTTTGACGTTGGCATCGCAGAACAACATGCGGTTACTTTCGCCGCAGGTCTAGCCTGCGCAGGTCAAAAACCGGTCGTCGCCATCTATTCTACCTTTTTACAACGTGCTTATGATCAACTGATACATGATGTTGCATTACAAAATCTCCCGGTATTGTTTGCTTTAGATAGGTCCGGAATCGTCGGTGGGGATGGCGCTACGCACCATGGTTGCTTTGATCTATCCTATCTGCGTTGTATTCCAAATCTGACGATCATGACACCGAGTAATGAAAACGAATTAAGACAAATGCTTTATACTGGTTTTCAACTCCCAACGCCTTGTGCAGTACGCTATCCACGCGGCGTAGGAGTAGGTGTTTCAGTTGAAAAAGAAATGTCGTGTATACCTATCGGTAAAGCGGAACTCCGTCGTAAGGGGCACTCAATTGCATTACTGGCGTTTGGCCCAATGCTACAACCCGCACTCAGCGTCGGTGAGTCATTGGATGCCACTGTAATCAATATGCGTTTCGTCAAACCTTTAGACGAAAAACTGTTGCGAAACCTAGCAAAAACTCATGGCTTATTGGTCAGTTTAGAAGAAAATGTTAAGGTAGGTGGTGCAGGATCAGCGGTGAGTGAATTTTTACACCAACAAGGGATTGCTTGTGATGTATTGATCCTAGGACTTCCGGATCGATTTATTGAACATGGTGACCCAAATACATTGCTTGCAGGAGTTAATTTAGATGCAACCACTATCTTATCCGTTATTGAACAACGACTAGCACTATCACTAACTTTTTAGTACAGTGAGCACATTTTCTGGGCTTTTGTTGAGTAAAGCACACTGAGACTTTTTTATATTTATGATTTCTAAGCTGTTAAGTAAGTTTATTCCTAGCCGTAATCAACGACTGCTAAAACAATTTGAAAAAACCGTTGTTGACATTAATACGCTAGAACCCAGCATGCAAAGTTTATCTGATTCGCAATTACAAGCAAAAACGTCCGAATTTAAAGCTCGCCTACAAGATGGCTGCTCTTTAGATGAATTGCTAATCGAAGCATTTGCAGTAGTGCGCGAAGCAAGTACTCGTGTGTTAGGTTTGCGTCATTTCGACGTACAATTAATTGGTGGCATGGTTTTACATAATGGTAAAATTGCTGAAATGCGTACCGGAGAAGGTAAAACCTTAGTCGCTACCTTGCCTGCCTACCTGAATGCGTTAAGTGGTTTAGGTGTACATATTGTGACTGTCAACGATTATCTTGCCAAACGCGATGCAGAATGGATGAAACCTGTTTATGACTTTTTAGGCTTAACTACGGGCGTGATTGTTTCTGATCTTCCATTAGCTGAACGTCAAGCGGCGTATGCTGCGGATATTACCTATGGTACTAATAATGAATTTGGCTTTGATTATCTACGCGATAATATGGCTTTTTCATTGGCAGAAAAATCCCAACGTATTTTAAATTTTGCTATAGTCGATGAAGTGGATTCCATCTTGATTGATGAAGCACGTACTCCGTTAATCATTTCCGGTGCTAGTGAAGAAAGCTCGGAACTTTATATCAAAATCAATCAAATTATACCTAAACTCGTTTTAAGAAAAGAAGAGGACGGCCTTGGTGATTTTTATCTCGATGAAAAAGCCAAACAAGCCTACTTAACCGAAGAAGGACATCAAAAATTAGAAGAGTTATTAGTTAAACAAGGCTTATTAAATCCAGGCGAAAATTTATATCATCTGACTAATATTGGTTTGATGCATCATGTTTATGCGGCTTTACGTGCCCATTATTTATTCCAACGCGACATTGATTATATTGTGCAAAATAATCAAGTTATTATTGTTGATGAGCATACTGGCCGTTTAATGTCAGGTCGGCGCTGGTCAGATGGTTTACATCAAGCAGTTGAAGCAAAAGAAAAAGCCAATATCCAAAACGAAAACCAAACCTTAGCTTCGATTACGTTTCAAAATTATTTCCGTTTGTATCATAAACTGGCCGGGATGACGGGCACGGCCGATACTGAAGCGTATGAATTTCAACAAATTTATAATTTAGAAGTTGTTGTAATTCCCACGCATTTGCCTGTTTCTCGTTCAGATTTAGCCGATCAAATTTATCTGACTAAAGATGAAAAGTTTAATGCGATCATCGACGATATTAAATCCTGTCAAGCACATAAGCAACCGGTATTAGTCGGTACCGCATCGATAGAAACATCGGAATATTTGTCAAAACTATTAGAAAAAGAAAATATTCCCCATCAAGTACTGAATGCCAAATTTCACGAAAAAGAAGCACAAATTATTGCCGAAGCCGGCCGGCCTGGAACGGTAACGATTGCCACAAACATGGCCGGACGAGGAACAGACATTGTGTTAGGTGGTAATTTAAAAGCCGAGCTTGCCGCTTTGCCAATTGAGAGTTCCGCCGAAGAAATTGCACAACATAAACTTAATTGGCAAAAAAAACATGATGAAGTAATTGCGGCAGGTGGTCTACATATCCTCGGTAGCGAACGTCATGAATCACGCCGTATCGATAATCAATTACGTGGTCGC
The DNA here is from genome assembly GCF_964031165.1 of Rickettsiella endosymbiont of Rhagonycha lignosa. Lineage (NCBI taxonomy): Bacteria > Pseudomonadati > Pseudomonadota > Gammaproteobacteria > Legionellales > Coxiellaceae > Rickettsiella > Rickettsiella endosymbiont of Rhagonycha lignosa. The sequence continues at coordinate 1,264,880 of NZ_OZ035011.1, forward strand.
TCAGGACGACAAGGTGATCCTGGCTCTTCACGTTTTTATTTATCATTACAAGATAATTTAATGCGGATTTTTGCCTCGGATCGAGTGGCCATGATTATGCAAAAAATTGGCATGCAGCCCGGTGAAGCCATTGAACATCGCTGGATAACACGCGCGATTGAAAATGCGCAACGTAAAGTTGAGGGTCGTAATTTTGATGTACGCAAGCAATTATTAGAATTTGATAACGTCGCAAACGAACAACGTAAAGTAATTTATGAGCAACGTAACGAATTATTAGCTACAGAAGATATTTCTCCCGTCATTAATAATCTCTGGGCTGATGTTATCTATAGTGCTATTGAGCATTATATCCCTCCACAAAGTTTAGAAGAACAATGGGATATACCCGGCCTAAAAAATCAATTGAAACAAGATTTTTGTCTAGATTTACCACTAGATACTTGGTTAGAAGATCCTAATTGTCTGGAAGAAAATCTTCGCGAAAAAATATTACTCGCTGCTGAAAACTCTTATGCTGAGAAAGAAAAATTATTTGGTTCAGCAACATTACATCAAGTTGAAAAAACTTTGATGCTACAAACACTTGATAGTTTATGGAAAGATCATTTAGCTGCAATGGATCATTTACGCCAAGGAATACATTTGCGTGGTTATGCGCAAAAAAATCCCAAGCAAGAATATAAGCGTGAATCCTTTATGTTGTTTGCTGAACTTTTAGAACAGCTCAAATATCAAGTCATTAGTTTACTTAGTTGTCTGCAAATAAGAGCACCTGAAGATGCGGAACGTTTAGAAGAACAACGACGTCAACAAATGCCACAATTACTTGATTTTCAACATCAAGATTTACTGGCTGCTGAGGAAGAATCATTAACGAGCGAAACCACCTCTGCGCGTCTTAGCACACAACGAAATTCGAATAAAACCGGCCGCAATGATCCTTGTCCTTGCGGTTCTGGAAAAAAATATAAACATTGCCATGGTCAAATAAATTAATTTATACTCATAGCAATTGGATTTTTGGCAAGGCGCCGTGAGAATGAAGCAACCGAAGTGTATTCAAGATACATGAGGATTGCGAATTGAGTGGCAACACAGACAAAAATTCAAGTGCGAAGAGTATATGAAGAGCTTAATTAAATAATATGTCCCCTATTATTATAAAAACGGCCGCAGAGATTGAGAAAATGCGCATCGCAGGTCAGCTCGCTGCAGAAGTTTTAGAAATGATCGAACCCCATGTGAAATTGGGCGTTACCACCAATCAGCTCGATAAAATCTGCCATGATTATATCGTCAATGAACAACGTGCAATTCCTGCCCCTTTAAATTATCGGGGTTTTCCGAAATCAATTTGTACTTCTATCAATCATCAGGTCTGCCATGGTATTCCCAGCGAACGACTATTAAAAGACGGAGATCTAATTAATATTGATATTACTATTATTAAAGACGGTTATCATGGTGATACCAGTAAAATGTTTTTTGTGGGTAAGGCTTCGATATTAGCGCAACGTTTATCAAAAATAACGCAAGAATGTTTATACAAAGCGATACGCTTGGTTAAACCTGGTATTTATCTGGGTGATATTGGTGCCTGTATACAACAGTGTGCCGAATCAGAAGGCTTTTCTGTGGTACGTGAATATTGTGGTCATGGCATTGGTCGACTCTTTCATGAAGATCTGCAAGTACTGCACTATGGTCAAGCCGGAACCGGTGTTCAATTGGTCCCTGGTATGACTTTCACTATTGAGCCTATGATCAATGCTGGTAAACGTTTTACTAAACTAATGCCGGATCAATGGACGGTGGTAACAAAAGATCATAGCTTATCCGCGCAATGGGAACATACACTACTTGTCACCGAAACCGGCTACGAAGTATTTACTAAGCGTAGTGAAGAGCAAGATTTGATCTAGCTTTTAGAAAATTTTAGAAAAATAGCAACCCCATGTGTCTTTTTATTTTGCATAACTTGAATGCTTAGTTGATTTGAAGTTGTTAAGCCTCTATAGTCTTTAATTCTGCGTATTTCGTAAATAAAAGCGTCAAAAAAAAGATAATAATATATGTTAAAACGCTTAATTGCTTATGTATTTCTATTTGGCTTAATTGCTGCTAGTACAATTTGTCTAGTATTAGATAGTAAAAAAAACACTGCTCTAACCCCTTCTACATTGGTTGAAGCGACCCAAGTGCGCTCACAATTTTGGCAAGACACACTTCAGGCTATTGGAAGTTTATCGGCAAGCCAAGGTGTGGTTATTAAAGCTGAAACCACGGGCCGAATTAGTGCTATTTATTTCCGATCGGGTGATAACGTTAAAACGGGAGATCCGTTAGTACAACTTAATCCAGCTATTTTAAAAGCCCAGTTAGATGCAGCGCAGGCCGAAACTCAACTCAGTAAAGCCGATTATGCACGTGGTTTAACCCTTTTTAAAAAAAAGGTGTTCGCAAAAGCTGATCTAGATAAAGTTGCAGCGAGTTATCATGCTAATCTTGCCAAGCAAGCACAAATTGCAGCCGCACTCGACCAAACACTCATACGTGCACCTTTTAGTGGCCAACTAGGACTACGCATGGTCAACTTAGGGGATATCATCGATCCGAATAAACCTATCGTTAATTTAGATGTTATTAACCCATTGCGAGTTGATTTTAACATTCCTGGAACCGCCGCCAATAAAATCACTCTAGGTAGTAAGGTATTTATTCACTCAAGTGCTTATCCAGATAAAACAATTGTTGGCACTATTTATGCTGTAGATTCACATATCGATAACGACACGCGCAGCTTAAGTGTGCGAGCCAGTCTTAACAACCCAAAAAAAGAATTATTACCTGGTGCATTTGTCGATATCAACATTAATTTAGGTCTTCCAGAAACCTTAATTATCGTTCCAGAAACCGCGGTTAATAGTGATCAAAATGGCAATTACGTTTATCGCATCATTAAACAAAGAGCGATTAAAACTCCGGTCATTATTCGCTTTCATCAAAATGGAGAAATAGGTTTAAGTTCAGGCATTCATACAGGCGATCAAATTATTAGTGTCGGTGGTTTTAAAGTACAAGCCAATTCAGTCGTAATAGTTAAGAGATAGACTCATGCAATTCACTGAACTGTTCATCCGCAAACCCATATTAAGTATCGTTTTAAGTTTGTTCATTTTGCTAGTCGGTATTAAGGCATTTTTATCATTACCCATACGTTTATATCCTTCCATATCCCCTTCTGTCATAAACATACAAACCACTTATCCTGGTGCTCCTGCACAATTAATGGAAAGCTTTGTTACTACCCCTTTAGAAAATGCTTTAGGCGGTATTGAAGGGATAGATATTATGCATTCTTCTAGCAAGCAAAGTACTAGTCAAATCACCTTACAATTTAAGCTCGGTTATGATCTGACTAAAGCGATGACTAATGTCAGTAATGCAATTGCTTCAGTACGCAAGCAATTACCTAAAGAAGTATTAGACCCCGTTATTAATACCAAAGATCCAGAGGCCGATCCAACACTTTTCATTTCATTTACTAGTCATACATTAAGTCTTCCTGCAATTACTGACTACCTGGTTCGAGTTATCCAACCGCAATTACAAACTATTCCTGGAGTTAGCCAAGCACAAATATTTGGAGATAATAATTATGCGCTGCGAATATGGCTTGATCCGATAAAAATGGCTGCTCATCAAGTCACTGCTAGCGACATTATGACAGCCCTACAACAAAATAATATTCAATCAGCCTCTGGGTCACTGATTACTCCGAATCAAATCATTAGTATCAATACCAATACGGATATACATACCGCAGCAGAATTAAATAATTTAGTTATTCGGAAACAAAATAATTATTTAGTGCGGTTGTCCGATGTAGGACAAGCTGTTCTTGGTGTTGAGTCCGATGAAACTAGCGCTACTATTAATGGGAATAAACAATCCGTCATCATGGGTATAATCCCTCTTAGTACAGCTAATCCTTTAGATGTTTCCAAAGCAGTCTTAACGCAATTACCTGAATTAGAAAAAGCAGCTCCGGCCGATATAAAAATTCATTTAGTATGGAATTCAGCAAAATTTATTGCTGCATCCTTACATGATGTCAAACAAACTATTTTTGAGGCATGTTTATTTGTATTTGTCATCATGTTTTTATTTCTTGCTAATTTTCGTGCGGGTTTAATTCCTTTAGTCACTATTCCTTTATCATTAATGGGCGTCTGCGTCGTTATGTTAATTCTAGGTTATACGTTAAATGTATTAACTTTCTTAGCCTGGGTTTTGGGTATTGGCTTAGTCGTAGATGATGCAATCGTTGTATTGGAAAATATCCATCGTCATATCCGTTTAGGAAAAACACCGGAAAATGCAGCCATCATCGGCACTAAGGAAATTGGGTTTGCTATCGTCGCTATGACATTAACCTTAGCCGCCGTTTATGCGCCCATCGGTTTTATCAACGACATGAGCGGTATATTATTTCGTGAATTTGCGTTCACTTTGACTGCAGCAGTGATTATTTCAGGCTTAATTGCTTTAATACTTTCACCGATGATGTGCGCTAAACTTTTGAAACATGAAGTGGCCTCTCGTTTTAGCCTAAAAGTCGAGCTTTTTTTTAATGTCATGATAGCCACTTATAAAAAATATTTACTTTTAGCAATAACACATCGAAAAAAAATGTTAAGTATGGGAGTAATAATTTATTTAGTTTGTTTCGGATTATTTAAAACCTTACCTAGTGAGTTAGCTCCGCAAGAAGATCAAGGTTTCATCATAACTGCTGTATCTGGACCTACATCTGCTAATCTAGCCTACATGGAAAAGTATATGGCTAAAATTCAAGCTATCTATAAATCCATGCCCGAGATAGATACTTTTATTAGCTTAATAGGAAATCCTATCACTAATAACGCGCTCTCTTTTTTAATTTTAAAGCCTTGGCAAGAGCGAAATAAATCTAGCGCCGATATTATTCAAACTTTATTTAAGCGTTTTTGGGGAATCACGGGTCTACAAGCATATTCATTTAGTCCTCATGCCTTACCTGGTGCAACGGGCCATGCGCCCTTGATGTTCGTTCTTAAGAGTACCGATAGCTATGATACCTTGAATCAATTAAGCAATAAATTCCAATTAGCCATTACAAAAAATAATCCGCGTATTTTAGGTCTACAATCCGATCTCAACATGGATGCTGAACAAATCCAACTCAATATTGATAGAGATAAAGCCAATTCATTAGGTATCGCCATGCGTGACATAGCAAATAGTTTAAATATACTTATTGGTACACCACAGGCAAGTCTTGTAAACTGGGATGGTCGTAGTTATCAGGTAATCCCACAATTATATAGAAATTTTATGAGTACCGATCAACAACTAAAGCTCATTAATGTACGTGGACAAAATAACAAACTGATTCCTTTAGCTAACTTCATCAATATAAAAAATTCTTTTACCGCCTTAAGCCTCAATCATTTTCAACAATTACGTTCCGTTACTTTGAGTGCTAATCTTGCTCCAGGTTATACCATTGGTCAGGCAGTCCATTATTTGACACAAATGGCAGATAAAATTCTTCCTCAAAATGTTCAAATTGATTTTTCAGGAGAAACACGTCAATTTTTTCAAGCAGGAAATAGTATGGAGCAAACCTTTTTGTTTGCATTGTTATTTATTTTTCTAGTCCTGGCTGCTCAATTTGAAAGCTTTCGCGCACCTTTTATTATCCTAATAGCCGTACCCTTATCGTTAACTGGAGCTTTATTTGCACTGCATTGTGCGGGTGGAAGTTTAAATATTTATACGCAAATTGGATTAATAACTTTAATTGGGCTCATTACTAAGCATGGTATTTTAATTGTAGAATTTGCCAGACAATTACAAAAACATCGACATGTTTCTGGGCAACAAGCTATCATCGAAGCCTCTGCATTACGTTTACGTCCTATTATCATGACCACAACAACTATGTTATTGGCGGCCGCTCCATTGGTAATGGTGAATGGGCCAGGCGCCCATGCACGCAATCAATTGGGTTGGGTAATTTTAGGGGGAATGTCTGTCGGTACACTTTTTACCTTATTTATTTTGCCGGTAGTCTATACTTTGATTTATTATTCCAAATCAAGTCCTGATAAAATTAATAAACCAGAAGGTAAAACCGAAACAATTACTGCAAACGAATAATTATTTTTATTTAAATTCAAAGAGTCTCTCATCTATGACACCATTAAAAACGATTATCGAGAAAGCTTATCAAAATATAAATGAAATTAATCCTGAAACGATTGACGATGCAAGTAAATCAGCAATTCTAGAAGTTATTCAGTTACTCGATAAAGGTAAACTACGGGTCGCTGAAAAACAACATGATCAATGGTTAGTCCATACATGGATAAAAGAAGCTATTTTACTATCTTTTCGTATCAATCAGAATGAATTATTTAATGCGGGTTATACACATTACTTCGATAAAATTCCGCTTAAATTCTCTCATTATGATAAACAGCAATTTCAACAACAAGGTCTTCGCGTCGTACCTAATGCCTGTGTCCGTCATGGGTCCTATATAGGTAAAAATACTATTCTCATGCCTTCATTCGTTAACATAGGCGCTTACATTGATGAAGGTAGCATGATAGATACTTGGGCAACCGTAGGTTCCTGTGCACAGATTGGTAAACATGTGCATTTATCAGGCGGCGTAGGCATTGGTGGAGTATTAGAACCATTACAAGCCAAACCAACCATTATTGAAGATCATTGTTTTATTGGTGCGCGTTCTGAAATCGTAGAAGGTGTCGTGGTTGAAGAAAATAGTGTCATTGGTATGGGTGTGTTCATAGGAAGTAACACGCCAATTTATAATCGCAAAACGGAAGAAATTATTTACGGACGGGTTCCTAAAGGCTCAGTCGTGCTTGCTGGAAGTCTGCCTTCTAAAATGGGGCACTGTCATCTTAATTGCGCCATTATTATCAAACAAATTGATGATCGCACCCGAGCCAAAGTTGCAATTAATGAATTACTTAGAGATAGTTAAAGTATATTCAAAGCAGTTTGATTTTTGGCAAGCTGCGAAAATGGAGCAAACACAGTGTATTATAATATAAATGAGGATTGCGGATTGCGCAGCAACACAACAAAAATTCAAATGAGAAGAGTATAATTGCAGAGATCAAATAACTAGCCTACTATTATTACTAAGTCTAACTATTTTTTTCCTAAGGATTTTCCTAATGCAAAAGAAAAGTATTATTACAGTCGTTTTATTAAGCGGCTTATTAGCAATGTCTACCGTTATGGCTATGAGCTCAAGCAGGCATATCGCTTGTGTTAAAACTAACCCCCAAGAGATTGCCGCACTATTCGATCGCTGGAACAACTCTCTTAAAACCAGAAACCCAATTAAAGTTAATGCGAATTATTCGGATAATGCCATATTATTGGCAACCCTATCCAACAAACCCAGAGTAAATAGTGCAGAGCGGATTAACTATTTTAAAGATTTTTTAACAAAACACCCAGTCGGTAAAATTGATTCACGCACAATAAAAATCGGATGTAATAAAGCTATTGATACAGGTTTATACACATTCACATTGAAAGATGGAAAAAAAGTTCACGCCCGTTATACATTTACGTATCGATGGGATGGACACAAATGGCTGATTTCATCCCATCATTCATCTGTATTGCCCGAAAAAAAAGAATAACCGTTTTTAAATAAAAATAAAACAGCAGAAAAAAGTTACGGTTGGTATTGATGTATTTAATTTTTAAACAGTTGGTGCCGAAAGCCGGACTCGAACCGGCACAGCTTGCGCCACCGCCCCCTCAAGACGGCGTGTCTACCAATTCCACCATTTCGGCAATAATACGAACAATATTAAGAAAATTCAGACGGTAGAGGATAGGATTGTTGATGGTCGATATTTGCTTTTCCTGTATTTTTGTTTAAAGATAAATTTTTCTCTGCATTATTAGTTTTATTAACAATGGATGATGATTGCAGGGCCATGTTGGCTAAATTTTGAATAGGATCCTGTCTAGTGGTATGTCCCGCTAAATATCCTAAACTAAGGCTAGTAACAAAAAATAATAATGCGAGTAAACCGGTTAATTTAAGTAAAAAAGAACCTGATCCTTGGCTGCCAAAGACTGTCTGTGAAGCAGCGCTTCCAAAAGTCGCACCTAATTCAGCACCTTTACCTTGTTGTATTAGAACCAAAGCAATCAATGCTATCGAAATAATAACGTGCATTAAAACTAAAAACTGTTGTAGCATATTATATAAAAATACAAAAAATTAAACTTTATGGCCTGTTGTTGAAGCAAGTATTTCATAAATGCGGAAAAACTCTGCAGCATCTAACGAAGCGCCGCCAATCAATCCACCGTCAATATCTGGCATTTGAAACAAAGCTTCAGCATTGCTAGCTTTAATGCTGCCACCATACAGGATAGGTAATTCTTGCGCAAGATCCGAACCCAAAAAATTAAGTTGTTCACGTAAAAATTGATGTACTTCCTGGGCTTGCTGAGGTTGAGCAGACAATCCTGTACCAATCGCCCAAACGGGCTCGTAAGCGATAATAGCTTGTTTTAAAACATCACTCCCGTAGTCCACAATTTTTTCTAATTGCGTTTGCAATACAGCATAGGTTTGATTTGCTTCACGCTCAACTAAGGTCTCACCTACACAAACGATTGGAGTAAGACCCGTTCTTATGGCTAAGCTAAATTTCTTTGCAATTTGTGCATCTGTTTCCCCATATAATTGGCGTCGTTCTGAATGACCTAACAATACATATTGACAACCAAATTCACATAACATCGATGCTGATATCTCTCCAGTGTAGGGACCTTCGGGTTCAGCTGCCATATTTTGACCGCCCCATTGCAACTTGGTTTTATTCAATAACATCTGGGTTTGATTAAGAAAAACGTAAGACGGACAAACAACTATATTTACATTTGATAGTTCTTTTTGTTCATAATCCACAATTTTATTTAATAATTCAGCAACAGAAGTTTTACTTCCGTGCATCTTCCAATTGCCAATGATATATTGCTTACGCATAATTAGATTCCTCTTACCTATTCATTGTCGAATAGTTAGCGTTTAGTCTAGCATATTCAGGCCTCAGCAGGTCACTGCTTTCATTAAGGGAAATTTCGTCCGCACTATTTATTGAACCCCGAAAATTAGTATGATTAAAAAAACGACAACGCACTCTAAGCTGCTTAAAGAATTTTATTATTTTGTTACTAGGAAAAAACCGATCTTCTAATTGTTCTTGTAAATCTTTTAATCTAGCAATGTCCTGGGCCTGTAATTTGCAAAACTCAAACAAATAATCAAAAAATTGTTGTTGTAATTGACGCTTATCTGAAATAGAAAGCGTTAAATCATTGTTTAATACTGATGGTAAAGTTTCTAATATTAATTCTATTTGATGAAAAGTAAGCCTAGAAAATATTTTATTGCACCATTGCTTAAAAAAATGGAAAGATTCTATTAAATTACGATGAACTAAGCTAAATTTAAACCTATTAAAAAATATAAAACGTAAAATTATAATGTAACCTTTTGTCTCTTTTTCAAACAGTATGGTGGATAATTTTTCAGCATTTATTTTTTCAACTATTACATTGATTAAATGGGTATAATGTTTGATTTTAAATTGATTTGAATTTTCACGTTCAAACACTATCTGTAACCATGTTCCAATGGTACTCCAGATAAAGCTATATCCATTACGTTGTGTCTGAAAAACTAATGTTTCTAAACCAAAATGGGTGATTGTATCAATTATTTTTTTACAAATTTTACTCAAATAAATAATTTGACTGGAATGCAAACTTTCATAAGCAATCAGATATAACAGTTTGTGAAGGATATTAAATCCAGTATTTTCGGTATTTAAAGTTAATTTGCTTATGGTAAGTATACTGGCCTTATCAAAAAACAGCTCTATGCTTGCTGCCATTGCCATAATTCTTTTGCTATTTTTATCCGAGATGACAAAATCATCTAATGTAAATTTTATTAGCTCACCAAACATATAATAAACCCAAGTCATTTGCTTGAAATTATTATTAAAAAATATCTCTTCGATAGTTTCGACTTCTGTTTGTGACAATAATAAATGCAGCAATTCAAATAGGCGCTTACTTTGATCGACAGTTAGACTTTTATTTTTTATAAAAATAAGCATGAACATCGGGATTATGGAAAGTTCAAGCGCATTTTTACTTAACAAAAATTTTTGTATCCAGCTGGATCGAACTTGTTCAAAGTGCAACTTAATCAAGTTTGGATCAGGAATACAGAGGCAGTAGCCTTTTTTAAAAAGCAAATCAACTAATATTTTCCGCGTGCCTTTTTGATTGTCTAATCGACTCAGCAACATAAACTTCCTTGTTATTTTCGGGGGATATACTAACTTAACCAAATGTTTTTAGCACTAATGCATCAAGAAATCAGATAACAATAATTAATAACATTAGTTTATTAAAGATGGGGAACTGCTTTCCAAGCAATTATCTTTAATAAGCTCATTCTCTTGCCGGAATGTAAATAAACTTAAACTCGAATTTACCAGTGCACTTATAGAGGAGGTCATAGAAGCAGAATTGCGAGCAGGAATAAAACTAGTTGAAGAAACTATAGTAGTAAATATTCCAATTGGAGCCATAGATCCTTCACTCTCGCTATTCTCAATAGACAAAGCTTCTGTTTCGTTTGATTTTCTATTAAAAAGACTATTAACCTTTTGTTTTATTCGGGAAAAAAAAGTAGCTTCAGTGTTTTCTTCAAATTCTGGATCACTCCATTCTATTGTAATGGCATTGTTTTTGTCTGCTTTAAAAAAGCCGATAGTATTAATCGTTAAAAATGTTACAAGTGCTACTCCGCCTGCTATGGCTGCAGCAATATTCAACCCTAGCAGTGGAATGAGAAAAATCCAAAATATTATTCCTGCTCCAAAAGCAGAGAACAAAGCAAAATCCCACGATTTAAAACAATCTACAAAAAATCGCTTAATATGATGGTTCTGCCATTTGTGTTCTTTTACTTTAACCCCTCTAGACTCATGCCATTTTGTTTCTTCTTTTAAATAATTCTCAAGTTTTATACTATTTGCATCTTGTTTAAAACAATCTCGATAAACATGTTGATTACCATGTTTATCTGTACAAAAGAAATAACACATCCCTCCTTTTATTTCTAAATCTATAGCCAATATAGAAAGCTTTTCTAAGAATTTCGCTTGATTAATGCGTGGCGCCTCATTGGTTTGTGCTTTTCTAATCTCTTCAATTAAATCTTTCTTCTCCTCCTCAAAAAGATTAAAGAAATCATGTCCGGCTTTTTTTTCTCCTTTTTCGTAAATAATAATAAAACCATGATCATCGAGATTAATAATATCGCCTTCTAATTCATTCAGATGCGGAACACGTTTAGCAGTAAATGCTGCTTGAATATTTCTGAAAAAACCATGTATATGGTTATTATTCGCCGCCCCCATAATCCGAATATCTTTGTTTGCATCATCATGGGAAGTTTTTTTTGGGTCTGAGAAGATATTAGGGTTGCTGGGTTTTAAAAAATGTACTTTATCATTTCCATCTTTAAAAGGGACTAAAATGGATGTCCCACTGGTATCAAGTTGGTTGTTTATCAACCAATTCTGTGCTGTTTTTAGATCAGGAAAAACAGTAAGCTCATTGACTTGACTGTCATATTTAGGTGGAGCTATAGGCATAAAATTTATTCTTTTTGTTATTATTTTTTATTTGCAAAGAATACAAAAAATTATAAAAATTTTCAATAAAAAATATTTATTTATGGGATAGAACGCTATATACAGAAATACAATGAACAATTTTTAAATTTTAATTATTTAGTATGATTGTGTTTATGCCAATGTAACTTGGTACGTAATGTTTCATAATAATTATAATCTAAGGGATGAATTAATTTGAGTGCTTTAGCATTTTTTTGAATGTTAATGTTTGCACCTATAGGCACTGAAATTCGTTCTTGACCATCACAGCTTAACCAAGGGGCAGCGGTACTGTGCGTATCAACATGAATTACAATGCGACTTTTTGATGAAACCACAATCGGCCTTGCGCTTAGTGTATGTGGAAACATGGGAACAAGTACAATAGCGTCAAGTTGTGGGTATAAAATCGGTCCGCCACCAGATAAAGCATAAGCTGTTGATCCGGTCGGTGTTGCCACTATTAAACCATCCGCTTGCTGAGCACAAACAAATTGGTCATCAATCATAATAGAAAACTCGATCATACGCGCCACATTGCCTGGCATTAATACTACTTCATTTAAAGCAATCCCTGCTTGCTGCTTATCTAACTGCATAGCTATCGTGGCATTTAATAAAAAACGATTTTCCTCTTGGTAATTGCCGTTTAATACTTCGCCTATCTTTTTTTCTAAATCTTGGGGATGAATATCGGTAAGAAAGCCGAGACGACCGCGATTAACGCCTAACACTGGCGTATTATGTTTTACAGCACTATGTGCTGCATTAATAAGACTTCCATCACCTCCTACTACAATCAGCAAATCAACTTTTTGTGCTAATTCGTCACGTTTGCATGATGTAAATTGGCGATTTTTAAAACAACGTGCAGTTTCTTCTTCTACCAAAACTTCATAGTGATGGGATTGCAAATAATCTAATACAGCGATGAGTGTATCACTGACATCCTTCATTCCTTGCCTACCGATCAAACCGATGGTTGTAAAAATTTTGCTCATAACTTTATTCATACATTTTTAAGATTGGCGATATCCTGGTCGAAACTATTCAGGTAGTCAACTGGAATACTAGTATAGTAGACCTGATTAAAATTTTTATCCCACTAAAGTCCAAACTCTTGAATCCAAGCATTAGAGTCTCCATTATTTATGCATGTGCCTCTATTCTAATATAGAGTAGTTATCTCTTTCTTTAAAAAAATGGGAGCCTGTCAGAAATGACTGAAAAAGAACCATCTAAAAAATCCACTTGGGAAAAGCTCAACATTGCAGCAAAACAAGATACTTCTAAGTCTCCTAATGAGGAAAAAGCTGCTTCTGCAGAAAAGGAAAAACCCGATCAGGAGAAACAATTAACTCATCCTTCTTACGAAGCCCTAGAAGCGCAGTTACTGGCGACGGAAAATCAACTTAATGACTCTAAAAGCCAGTTAATTAAGCTTGAGGAGCAAAAAATTTATCAACTGGCAGAAATGGACAATATTCAACGCCGCACTAAACGCGACATTGAAAATGCCTACAAATTTTCATTAGAAAAATTTATTAAAGAATTACTGCCGGTAAAAGATAGTTTAGAAACGGCTCTCGCACACGCTAAAGCTGAAGAACAAGATGCTGCTTTATCAGGAATCCAACTCACGCTTAAACAACTACAAAGCCTATTAGAAAAAAACGGCGTAAAATCGATAGAGCCTGCTGGTCAAGCTTTCGATTCGCATTTTCATGAAGCAATGCTCGCTGAAGAAAGTGATGAGTTGGCTCCGAATACAATTATCAGGGTACTTCAAAAAGGTTATTTACTTCATGAAAGACTGATGCGGCCTGCTTTAGTCGTAGTTGCAAAAGCTAAAGAGAAAACTTCATGATCCTGTATCTTGAAAATTAAACTTCCTAACCCAATTTTAGTAGGAGTTGTTAATTTTCAATCAACCAATCATTTTCAACTCTATTGATACCAGTAAAGAATGAGCTACTTAACGCGGAGAAATTTATGGCAAGTGCACAACCAAGAAACACTATAATCGGCATCGATTTGGGTACTACCAACTCGTGTATGGCCATCATGGAAGGCGGTAAACCAAAAGTAATCGACAACAAAGAAGGACGGAGAACGACTCCCTCTATTATTAGTTTTGACCATAACGAGATTAAAGTAGGTGAAGTGGCAAAACGTCAGTCTGTCACCAAACCTGCAGAAACCATTTATGCAGTAAAACGTTTAATAGGTCGGAAATACGAAGATGATGCCGTACAAAAAGATATCAAGATGGTTCCCTATAAAATCGTTCCTGCTAAAAATGGAGATGCTTGGGTAGAAGTCAACGGTAAAAAATTATCGCCTCAGGAAGTTTCTGCGCAAATTTTAATGAAATTAAAAAGAGACGCTGAAGCTTATTTAGGATATGAAGTAAAAGAAGCGGTTATTACTGTACCCGCCTATTTTAACGATTCACAACGCCAAGCAACCAAAGATGCCGGTCGCATCGCAGGACTTGAAGTTAAACGAATTATCAACGAACCCACTGCTGCAGCGCTTGCCTATGGACTCGACAAAAAACGTGGCGACTCTACAGTAGCCGTTTATGACTTAGGTGGTGGTACTTTCGATATTTCTATTATCGAAATCGCTGAAATCGATGGTGAACATCAATTTGAAGTGCTCGCTACCAATGGCGATACCTTTCTCGGCGGTGAAGATTTTGATCTACGTGTTATTAATTATTTGGCAGACGAATTTAAAAAGGATCAAGGTATTGATTTACATAACGATCCGCTTGCGTTACAACGTTTAAAAGAAGCCGCTGAAAAAGCGAAAATTGAACTCTCTTCAGCCCAAGAAACAGATATCAATCTTCCTTATATTACAGCTGACAGCACGGGTCCTAAACATCTACAGATTAAATTAACTCGAGCTAAACTTGAGTCACTGGTAGAAGACTTGATTACACGTACCATTGAACCCTGCAAAAAAGCCATTAAAGATGCCAAGATTTCTCTCGACAAAATATCGCAAGTTATCTTGGTTGGTGGGCAAACGCGTATGCCGAAAGTACAAGAAGTCGTTAAAGCTTATTTCGGAAAAGACGCTCGTCACGACGTTAACCCGGATGAAGCAGTCGCTATTGGTGCTGCTATTCAAGGTGGTGTATTAGCAGGTGATGTCAAGGATGTCTTATTACTCGATGTAACTCCACTTTCACTAGGAATAGAAACCCTAGGTGGAGTAATGACTAAATTGATCGACAGGAACACTACGATACCCACAAAGAAAAGCCAAGTGTTTTCAACCGCTGAAGATAACCAACCTGCAGTTACGATTCATGTACTGCAAGGAGAACGTGAGATGGCTTCGGCGAATAAAACATTAGGTCGTTTTGATCTCGCTGACATTCCACCTGGTCCACGTGGGACACCACAGATCGAAGTAACCTTTGACATTGATGCGAATGGTATTATCAACGTATCCGCTAAAAATAAAACCACCGGAAAAGAACAAAAGATTGTGATTAAATCCGGTAGTGGTTTATCTGAAGCAGAAATTCAACAAATGATTAAAGATGCTGAAGTACACGCTGATGACGATCGTAAATTCCACGAACTCATCCAGACCCGTAATCAAGCGGATAGTTTGATCCATAGTACAAGCAAAGCCATAACCGATGCCGGTGATAAAATCAATGCGGACGAAAAAGCTCAATTAGAAAATTCTATAAATGCATTAAAAGAAGCGCTGAAAGGGACTGATAAAGAAGACATTGAATCTAAGCTTAAAGAGCTTACTGAGATTTCTGGCAAAATGTCTGATCGCCTTTACGCACAACCAGAGGCTGGAGCGACCGATGCTGGAAGTCAAACGGAAACTGCTCAGGAAAGTGCTAAAGACAACAAAGACGACGTTGTTGATGCGGTATTCGAAGAAGTGAAAGATAAAGACAAGGATAAAAAAGATAACGATAAGGACAAAGAATAAGCATTCGCCTTCTAGTTACTAGCTGGAGACTGCAGCCAGTAACTAGATCGTAACATCTATATCCATTAAAAATTAAAAATCTCAAAATCCCTTGTTATGTAATTTATTCGCAGGGGATTTTCTATCTTTGGTTCTCTACTTATGGCAAAAAAAACTGATTATTACGAAACACTGGGTGTGTCACGCAACGCAGATGAGAACGAACTAAAAAAAGCTTATCGCAAGTTAGCGATGAAATATCATCCTGATAAACATCATTCTGCTGAAGGCAAATCAGCAAAAGATGCTGAAGAAAAATTCAAAGAAATCAGTGAAGCCTACGAAGTGTTATCAGACCCTAATAAACGTGCCGCTTATAATCAATTTGGTCATGCTGGTGTAGATGCTGCCGGCATGGGTGGCGCACAAGGGGCACATGGATTTAACTTTAATGATGTTTTTGGTGATATCGGTGATGTCTTCGGTAATATTTTTGGTAACCGTGGTGGTCCACAACAAAGCCAGCGTGCACAACGTGGTGCCGATTTACGTTATACCTTAGAATTGGATCTAGAATCCGCGATTCATGGTACAACCGTACAAATTCGTATTC
Organism: Rickettsiella endosymbiont of Rhagonycha lignosa; assembly: GCF_964031165.1. Classification (NCBI taxonomy): domain Bacteria; kingdom Pseudomonadati; phylum Pseudomonadota; class Gammaproteobacteria; order Legionellales; family Coxiellaceae; genus Rickettsiella; species Rickettsiella endosymbiont of Rhagonycha lignosa. Next base: position 1,281,257 of record NZ_OZ035011.1, read on the forward strand.
CACGTCTTGTGACCTGTAAAAGCTGCCAAGGATCGGGGGCACGTAAAGGGACTAAACCCGTTATTTGCAAGACCTGTGAAGGGCAAGGACAAGTTCGCATTCAACAAGGTTTTTTCACCATTCAACAAACCTGTCCTGAATGTCACGGTGAAGGTCGTATTATTACTGATCCTTGTCCAGAGTGTCGTGGACAAGGTCAAATTCAAGAAACTAAGACTTTATCCGTGAAAATTCCAGCCGGTATAGACGAAGGCAATCGCATTCGTTTAACCGGCGAAGGTGAAGCCGGTAGTCGTGGCGCACCTGCTGGTGATCTCTATGTACAAATTCATCTAAAACCACATCCTTTATTTAAACGTGAAGGTAATCACTTGTATTGCGATGTTCCTATTAACTTAACGCTTGCGCTATTAGGTGGCGATATACAAATTCCCACTTTAACTGGGGTGGTAAACTTACATATACCACCCGAAACCCAAAGCGGAAAAGTATTACGTTTACGGGGGAAAGGAGTTCCTGGACGCCCTGGAGCAACAGGCGATCTTCTTTGTCGTGTTTTTGTAGAAACACCGGTTAATCTGAACAAAGCACAGAAAGAGCTGGTCATTGCGCTTGAAAAAGAATTACAAAATGGTAATCACTACCCTAAAGCCGGTTTATGGTTTGAAAGTGTCAGGAAATTTTTCAGTAAGCAAAACTGAAACTCGAAAAATTGAATTAAAAAAGGTATGATCGGACAATCAAAGACTCAGTATGGACGCTGAAGAAAGATCTAATAAGCAAGCTAGAGAGAAATCATGAAAAAAGTTCCTATGACTATCAGCGGTGCTGAACATTTAAAGGAAGAACTCCACCAATTAAAAACCTTAAAACGGCCACAAGTAATTGCGGCTATTGCTGAAGCGCGTGCACATGGAGATCTCAAAGAAAACGCTGAATACCATGCTGCGAAAGAAATGCAAGGTTTTATCGAGGGTCGAATTACCGAAATCGAAAATAAATTAGCCAGTGCACAAATCATTGACGTCACCAAAATAAACAATCATGGCAAAGTCATTTTTGGCTCTACCATACATTTACTTAATACCCAGAATGATGAAGAGGTTACCTATCAAATAGTCGGTGAAGATGAAGCTGATATCAAACATTCGAAAATATCAGTCGCCTCACCCATTGCCCGTGCACTCATCGGCAAAGAGGAAGGCGACAGCGTTGATGTCCAAACTCCTGCGGGTTTGGTTAACTTAGAGATTGATAAAGTCGAATATATTTAAAAGTTTCTTTATTCTTAATTAAGCTTTTAAATTAAATTTGCTGACTGCGATTGCTTTATTAACATAATTGTTACTTAAATCATCCATTTCATCATCGGTTAAATTATCAATGCGAATTGCATCTCTGTAACTTTGAGGAATCTTTTTTCTTTCCGGTTTAATATTTTCTAAAAAAGGATGATTTTTTGACAAAACAACCAATTTTCCTTTTATATCAAAGTTAAATATTTTAGGGCTTTCCCTTCTCGAATTGTTACTAAATAATGAAGTATTTGTGTTACTTCGTATCAGACTAGGTATTCGGGATAGAGATTTATTGGACTTAACTTGCTGAGCATCAAGATTCTTTTCAGAAAACTGCTCTGATGAAAAAGAAACTTCAGAAGAATTATTGCTACCATATGCTGATTCTTTATCAGAATCATTTGATGTTAAAGAAAGTTTAAACTCAGGTAAGATTGGTAAAAACTTAAGATCATTTTCTAACAACGGTTTCTTTTCATTTATTTTGCTTTTTAAATTATGGAATGATTTTTTGAATTCTTCTAACTTTCCTCGTCCAGGAATTAATGTTTCTTTTCTTCCATCTTTTTCGTCTTTAATAAACTTTAAATAATATTGCGCATTAACCCAAAGTGCAGTCTGATTATATGGAGCCAGATTTTCATCATTAACCTCGTAAAATATAATACTAAGTCCTTGACCAAAAACTATTTCATTATCATTTATATTCACTGAAATTAACCTATAAAAATTACTTAATAAAATTATAGGCTAACGATTTATACTTAAGGTTTCCTTAAAGGAATGGAAATAAAATACAAATTACCCAGGGCAAATGCATTTTAACTAATTGAAAAAAGGGGATAAAAGAATTAAGTTGTTTTTTTTTTAGAAGAAGAACAATGATGAAAAAAGAACTAAACGATATATTTATAAAACACTTTTCGTGCATAAAGGATCCGAGAATAGAGCACTGCAAACGCCATTTGTTACTAGATATTTTAGTATTATCACTGTGTGCGGTGATGAGTGGTGCTGAGCAATGGATTGATATCGAAGCCTATGGGTAAGAAAAAGAAGCTTGGTTAAAGACGTTTCTAGAATTACCAAATGGAATTCCCTCGCATGAAATGGTTGAAGGGGATCATGGCCGCATCGAAACACGACGTTATACGGTATTACCCTTGATGTACTTGCATCAATTTAAGTGTCGTTGGAGTGGATTGCAAAGTTTAGTCCAAGTTGAAAATCATCGCCAAATAAAAGGCGGAGAATATAGTGTTAATAAACGTTATTATATTAGCTCGCTTCCCATGAAAGCAGACTTAATAGCAAAAGCCATACGTGCTCATTACCGTATTGAAAATAACTTACATTGGAGTTTAGATGTTATTTTTAAAGAAGATTTATCACGAATACGTATTACAGCACTCGCTCCTGAAAATGTCGGTTGGTTACGACGATTTGCTTTATCTCTCTTGAAACAAGAACCCTCCTTAAAAGCTAGTATTCGACGTAAACGTTTCAAAGCCCTTATGGATAATAAATATTTATTGTCTGTTTTACTCGCTAATTAAGATGCGTTTGCCCTGGTGAGTATAGCGACTCGCTCATTAATTTAATTTTTTATTAATTATATTGATATATAATTCATCTACTATTAAAAAAAAAGAGGTATTTCATGTCTAAGTTCACTGAAACCGATTTGATTCATGCTGTTAAAGAAGGCGATCTAGCAAAAGTAAAAGCATGTATACAAGCAGGAGTCGACGTCAATGCACTCAGTAATTATGGAAACACAGCACTAAGTATAGCCGCTAAATTTGGTGAAGCTGCAATTGTAGAATACCTTATAGAGAAAAAAGCTAATGTTAATGTACGTGGTGATCAGGGGAATACTCCACTTTTGGAAGCCTCAAAGTCTGTAAGGAAAGAAGCAGTGATCACATTGCTTATAGTAACTGGGAAAGCCGACGTTACTCTAAGTAATAATGCGGGATCTACGCCTCTGCATTTCGTAGCTAGCACTATTCCGCTAATAAAAGAAAAATTTAAAATGTTTATGAATCCGGCTGATATGGAAACAAGCAACTTTTCTGCAGATAATATCAAAATAATAAACTTGCTTCTATTGAATGGAGCTAATGCTAATGCAACGAACACCAATGGGCATACACCTCTCGAAAATACGTGGAAAATTAACTACGATAAAACTGAGATGAGGAGGCCACTTCTTGAAGTAGCAAAGGTACTTATTCAAGCTATGCTTTCGCAAAATCCAGAAATAAAAAAGCCTAAATTTTTTAAACATGAAAAAGAACTGTCAAACTATTGGGACAAACTAATTCATAAAATCAATTATTTATTAGAAAATAAAATTATAGGTAGTAAAGATGCGACTAAAAGGATTTTAGCTACACCCATACCATTTAATACTTTATTTTCTTTGTCGCTTAACCAGTTCTTTAAATCACCGAATCTGGAAGTAATTGAAAATAAAACTGATCAAATGGATACTACACCCCCTAAATTAGGAGGCTAATTTCGTTTAAACCTCGCTCCAGCAACTTCTTGGGCGAGGTTTATCAGCTTTCTCAATTTTTAGCGTTAGGGTTTTTTTCATATTTTTAGCCATATTAAGTAATTCTGTTTGACTTTCATAAGGATCCAATAAATTCGCTTGTTGATTCCTTAAACCGGGTACATGATTATTAACCGCTTGCTGAACCAGCAAGCGAAACAGCTCATACTTACCGATAATTGATTTTCGTTTTTGCTTGTGTGTTTTAATATCTGAATAAACCTGCTCTTTTTTTACAGCTTCATAGCCAATGGGCAGGGCTATGTCCCCATAGCGAACCAGGCAGGAAAGTAAATTATGCCCTTGACATGCCGATGTTTAGCGTGGGAAAAATGCCAACAATTCACTGCATTTTCATCTGTATAGCTTTTTTCTGAAATGGTATCGTCGAGTAACAATACTCCGTCGTTTTCTTCATGACGACGAATTTGAGGCTTCACATAATTCCAGAGTGCTTTTGACTCATAAGCTGCTGCACGCAGAAACCCACTTACCCGATCATGGCTAATTTCTCCATTCAACATCGCTGCCAATCCTGCCGCTGTCGCATAGCCATTTTGGCTAATCAAATAATCCTATTATTTCAATAGCTTAACTCAAGATAATACATTTTTTGTAGCGTGCAAAGACAAATTACTTTTTTGATAAAAAATTTAATTAATATTTTTTATTGCACATTGAACTACTAAACCGCTACCGCAGCTTTAATCGCCGGATGATACGCATAATCTTTTAATGCGAAATCTTCAAAGCAATAATCAAATAATGATTCTGGTTTGCGTAAAATATTTAATTGCGGTGCAGTGTGAGGCTGTCTAGACAATTGAGTGTGCACTTGTTCAAGATGATTATTATAGATATGACAATCGCCGCCGGTCCAAATAAACTCACCGACCTGCAAATCACATTGTTGCGCAATCATATGGGTTAATAACGCATAAGAAGCAATATTAAAGGGGACTCCTAAAAATGCATCGGCACTACGTTGATATAGCTGACAGGAAAGACTCGAATTAGCGACATAAAATTGAAATAACAAATGACAAGGCGGCAAGGCCATTTTTGTTAGCTCGCCCACATTCCAAGCGCTAACAATTAAGCGACGCGAATCCGGGTTAGTTTTTATTTGTTGTATTAACTGACTCATCTGATCTATCGTTTGGTGATCGGCTGTTGGCCATGAACGCCATTGCTTACCATAAACAGGCCCTAAGTTACCCGCTGCATCGGCCCATTCATCCCAAATAGTGACTTGATGATCATTTAAGTAGCGAATATTGGTATCACCACGTAAAAACCACAGTAATTCATAAATAATACTTTTTAAATGTACTTTTTTGGTCGTGACGAGCGGGAAACCGATACTCAAATCAAAACGCATTTGATAAGCAAAGGTACTAAGTGTGCCGGTGCCCGTCCTATCGGTTTTGGCTTGTCCCATATTAAGAATATGTTGTAAAAAATTCAAATAGGGTCGCATCAAAGTTACTCACTAAAACACCAAAGTCTAGCCTATGTTTAGCCAAAATTGAAGCAATCCCCATTCTGCGATACTATACTCGCCGCACATGGGTTTTTGTCTGTGTTGCCGCTCGATATTAAAGACGTAATTTCGTCTCTTTAAGGTATCCATTTACACTCTAGTATTTTCTAGCTCTTATTAAAATTATGCGAATTAATCTCTTTGGTGCAGGTTATGTAGGTTTGGTCACAGCGGCTTGTTTAGCTGAGCATGGAAATAAAGTGCTTTGCATTGATATTGATCAAGAAAAAATAAAACGCTTACAATCAGGCGAATGTCCTATTCATGAGCCCGATTTGCCCGCTTTATTGCAAAAAAATTTAAGCGCCGGACGACTAAATTTTAGTACAGACCCTCAAGAAGGCATAGAACATGGTTTTTATCAATTCATTACCGTAGGCACGCCTCAAGATGAAGATGGATCAGCGGATTTAACTTATGTTTTAGAGGTTGCAGAATATATCGGGAAAACTCTACAGAAGCCCAAACTAATTATCAATAAGTCGACTGTACCTGTTGGCACTGCTAATAAAGTAAAGGCCATTATTCAAAAACAATTAGATCATCGTAACGTCACTATTGCATTCGATGTCGCTTCAAATCCTGAGTTTTTACGTGAAGGCGCGGCAGTGAATGATTTTATGCGTTCTGACCGAATTATTATTGGTACCGATAATAATTCGGCAGAAACCCATTTAAGACACCTCTATAGGCCCTTTAATCGAAATAATGATCGTTTAATCGCTATGGATATTCGCTCTGCCGAACTGACCAAATATGCAGCCAATGCATTTTTAGCCACCAAGATTAGTTTTATAAATGAAATGAGTCAGTTAGCAGAACGTTTAAATGCAGACATAGAGCAAGTTCGCATTGGCATCGGCTCCGATCCTCGTATCGGTTATCATTTTATTAATCCAGGATGTGGTTATGGTGGCTCTTGTTTTCCTAAGGATGTAGTAGCTTTAGAAGCCACCGCAAAAACAGTTGATTATCAACCTCGACTATTAAATGCTGTACATCAAGTTAATGATGCACAAAAAAAACTTTTATTTAGCAAAATTTCTCAATACTTTAAAAATGATTTACATGGAAAGATAATCGCCCTCTGGGGTTTGTCCTTCAAACCAAACACGGACGATATGCGCGAAGCACCTAGCAAAGTGTTGATTGCGTCGGCTTTAGCTGCAGGAATGAAAATTCAAGCATTTGATCCCGTCGCGATGTCCGAAGCCGCACGTTTGTATAAGAGTGAAATTAATTTTAGTTGTTGTGATAGCCCAGAAAAGGCTTTAATTAATGCAGATGTTTTAGTAATAGTCACTGAATGGAACATCTTCTTTAATCCTGATTTTCAACTCATCAAACAACATTTAAAAGAACCCGCTATCTTTGACGGAAGAAATCTTTATGATCCAGAATGTTTAAGGCAATTGGGAATTAAATACTATGCCATTGGTCGCGGGGAGCATTTATAACATGAAAAAAATTACCAAAGCTATTTTCCCGGTTGCGGGTCTTGGTACACGTTTTTTACCCGCAACAAAAGCAAGCCCCAAGGAAATGTTGCCTATTGTGGATAAACCTTTAATTCAATATGCAGTAGAAGAAGCGATTGCTGCAGGAATTACTGAACTTATTTTTATAACAAGCAGTAGCAAACGGGCTATTGAAGATCATTTTGATTCGAATTATGAATTAGAAGCCAAGCTAGCCGAAACAGGAAAAAAAGATTTGTTAGCTATTGTGAAAAATATCTTACCGAAAGGAGTTAGTTGTGTTTATCTACGCCAACCGGACACATTAGGCTTAGGACATGCTGTTTTGTGTGCGCGACCTCTTATTAATGAAGAACCATTTGCTGTTTTACTTGCCGATGATTTGATTGATTCCACTATCCCTTGTTTGAAGCAAATGTTAGATATCTATCAAGAAAAACAGAATACTATCATTGCTGTTCAAGCTATAACTCCTGAAGAAAGTGAACAGTACGGGATAATCGGTTATAAAATTAAAGAAGGTAGACTGAGCCAGATTAACACTATTGTAGAAAAACCTAGTCACAAACAAGCCCCTTCCAATTTAGCTGTGGTTGGTCGTTATATTCTTACTTCAACTATCTTCCCTTATCTTTCGCAGACATCTATTGGAAAAAATGGAGAAATTCAACTAACTGATGCAATCGCTCGACAGCTTAAAGACGAAGTAATGTATGCTTGGGAATTTGAAGGTATACGCTATGATTGTGGGAGTAAGTTTGGTTATTTAAAAGCAACGATCGCCCATGCTATAAAACACCCAGAAACTAAAAACTTATTTACTCATTATTTAAAGACTTTGAATAATAAACTTGATTAACCCTTTCTCCAAAAAAAAACGAAGAAGGATTGATACCTCTTCGTTTTAAAGTTTATGCTTATGAAAACATAATTTTTAATTTTTCACCTGGCTTGATAAAATCGCCATCAAGCTTATTCCAAGCTTGTATCTTCTTAACCGATACATGGTAGTGCTTAGCAATACCTGTTAGCGTATCTCCACTTTTTACCAAATGGATTTGCTGCGAACTTGGCTTAGTTTGATTACTCACTAACTGCACAGGACCATGCTTGCCTATTGATCCAGCTTGTTTTAAAGCAAACTTAGTATCATTAGATTGAGCCTTGCCTACCTTATAGTTCGCGCTTGATGCAGTAACTAATTGTTGTTTATACAACGCTACCCTATCAATAGGTAAAGCAAGCTGACCACGTTTAATCGCAACTGAAGTACTTTTCACCCCAGGATTCAATTCCTTTAAATCCGCAACGCGCATACCTGCTAATTTAGCGACATGAGTTAAACTCATGCTATTTGCGTCAACTAACTCTAAATAAGGCTTAGCACTCACAGGAGGCAAACTCACGCCATACTTATCTGGATTTTTAACAATCGCAGCTAACGCCAATAAACGCGGAATATAAGAACGTGTCTCAGATGCCAATGGCAATGCCCAGAAATGGGTATTCTTATCCTGTTGCGTATTATGGCGAATCGCATTCTGCACGTTACCTTCACCCGTGTCATAAGCCGCTATGGCCAATAACCAGTCACCCCCGAAGAAGCTTTTTAAATAGGTAAGGTAATTTAAGGCCGCATTGGTCGAGCTACTAATATCTCGACGACCATCAAAACCTCTATCTTGATGAACACCATACCCTTTAGCGGTAGTGGTCATTAACTGCCATAAACCAGCCGCGCCGGAAGACGAGTTAGTTGCTGATGGATTATAACCACTCTCAATAATAGGCAATAAAACCAATTCTGTAGGCAAATCACGCTTTCTCACCTGCGCATATACATAGTAAATATAAGGCGCAGCTCGATTCACCGCATCTTTTAAATAGAGCGGGTTTTTAGCAAACCAACGGATCTGCTCTTGGACCTGAGGTTGGTTTTCCTCACGAGCTGATAATTGTAAATGGGCTCGAATAGGCTCCCAAAGTGTACCCTTCTCTACAGCGCTATACAGCGCTTTAGCATTTTGCGGAGCTAAACTACTACCGGTCGATTTCATAATAACGTTTTGATAGGTTTTACTATCCGTATCGTTACCTACACCGCTGAGACCCATACCCCCTTCTTCAGAAGCAGGAAATTGCACACATGCGGTGACACCCACTGCTAGTATGAGTAGTGCGGTAAGTAATAATGTATAAATTTTAAGCATTTTATAAGTCATATTAAAGATCTTACGGGGACGGCTTAGGTAGGTCAAGATAAAGGGCTTACAAGAGCTAAATTAAACGTCATTTTTGTAAGCTTTTAACCTACATTTAAAGCGGGTATTTCTTACTCAAATACCTACATTTTTACATTGATTTTATGTATCTAATAAAATACATACCATGTATTTTTAGGTCTTTTTAGTCTTACCCTACCTATGCGATAATAAAAAAGTGTTAAGATTCATCGATTATTACTTCTAACTGTTTTTAGCTGGATAACCCTTTTGAAACAGCATTACCTGGATATTGAAGATCATCGTTTAGCTAGTCTAATTCCTCATTATGCTGGCCGCCACTTATTACAATTGAGCCCTTATTCTTTTTCAAGCTTGTCTACCAGTCCTATTATCCATAAAGTTACCGTTTCTTCGAGCTATAAATGTAAGCTAGATACCTACAAAATAGATTGCTCTGATCTGGAAAGCTTATACACTCATTTACCATTTGCCAATGATAGTATTAACCTAATCCTCATGCCCCATACGCTAGAAGTAAGCAAAAATACCGCACAAGCCATACTTACAGAAGCCTGGCGAGTATTAGCCCCCAATGGCCATTTAATTATTCTAGGTATCAATCCTATCAGTTTATGGGGCCTATATCAGTTATGCTCAATTAATAAGAAACCTGCTTGGGAAGGTCGTTTTCACACAATCCAAACCCTTTGTCAATGGATACACTTTTTAGGGGGTGAAATTCAGCATACTGAGAGCTTTCTATTTCGACCCCCTTTATCCAGCCCCCTCGGTATGTGGTTATTTAAGAAATTAGCTTGGTTAGAACGGATATCCCCTTGGCTTATTCCCTATATGGGAGGAATTTATTTGATTATTGCTGAGAAACGAATAAAAAGATTAAATGGCCTAGGCTTAGTTTGGCAATTTCCGCCAGTACTCAATAATAAGGTCTTAGCACCCAATGCTCGAGGGCCCCACCATGCATAAAATTCCAAAAATAGAGATTTTTACCGATGGTGCTTGCCGGGGAAACCCTGGACCTGGAGCCTGGGCAGCTCTCCTGCGATACCAGGGGAAAGAAAAAACCATTTCTGGTACCGAAAACCCTACTACTAATAATCGCATGGAGTTAATGGCGGCCATTCAGGCTTTAATGGTAGTAAAAAAACCCTGCCAAATATCACTCAGCACTGATTCGCAATATGTTCAAAAAGGTATTACTGAATGGCTGCCTCAATGGAAGCGACGAGCTTGGCTTACTGCCAATAAAAAACCTGTTAAAAATTCTGATTTATGGAAAGAATTAGCTATCCAAGCTGAACGTCATCAAATCCGCTGGGAATGGGTAAAAGGACATAGCGGACATCCAGAAAATGACCGAGTAGACAGTTTAGCTAATGCTGCCTTAGATAAGCTTTTAAAATAGCTAATTATACTCTGAAAGAAAATAGATAATAAACTCACAGCAATTGGATTTTTGGCAAGTCGCCACGAAAATGCACTACCGAAATGTATTTAAGAAGCATAAGGATTGTGAATTCAGTTGCAACACCAACAAAAGTGCAAGTGCAAAGAGTAGTCAGTCCTTAAGATAATAAGCATCTAACAAAGCACGTCGATAAACGAGCGGTGCCTTTATTTCATCTTCAAATTCAACATATTCCCAAGCATCTGCATTGCTCAACAAACGGCGTAATAAAAGATTATTCAGTGCATGACCAGATTTATAACCACTAAATGCACCGATGAGGCTATGACCTAATAAATAAAGATCTCCCACTGCATCAAGGATTTTATGACGCACGAACTCATCCTCATAACGTAAACCGTCTTCATTCAGTACCCTATACTCATCTACAACCACTGCATTATCAAGGCTTCCACCCAAAGCGAGCCGTACCTCACGTAATTTCTCATAGTCTGCCATAAAGCCAAATGTACGTGCGCGGCTAACCTCTTTAATATAAGAAGTCGTGGAAAAATCAATACTTGCTTTTTGACTACGATTTTGAAAAAGTGGGTGATTAAAGTCAATTTCAAATGAAACCTTAAATCCATCAAATGGTTCAAAAGAAGCCCATTTATCCCCTTCAGTCACTTTTATAGCTTGTTTAATTCGAATAAAGCGTTTTGAAGCGCTTTGTTCCTCAATACCTGCCGACTGAATCAAAAAAATAAAGGGTCCTGCGCTTCCATCCATAATGGGAATTTCTGAAGCGGTAATATCAACATACGCGTTATCAATACCCAAACCTGCCATAGCCGACATTAAATGCTCTATGGTCGCAACTCTGACACCATTTTTTAGTAAAGTAGTTTGTAAGGTAGTTTCACCGACATGTTCAGCACGAGCTTGAACTTCAACAATAGGATTAAAATCTATCCGTCGAAAAATAATTCCCGTGTTAATAGGTGCCGGTCGCAAGGTTAATATTGCTGTTTCACCACTATGTAATGTAATGCCAGCGGCTTTAATAACGTTTTTTAAAGTACGTTGTCTCAGCGCACGTGATGTTTGAATTGAATTGTTTTTTCTGGACACCCTTAAGAAACCTCTTCTTGTCTTCGTAAAAAAGCCGGAATATCAAAATATTCAATATCGGTAACAGCATTATCTGCTGTGGACTTACTTGGTGTAACAACACCTTGTTTGCGTAATACCGTAGGACGCTCCAACTGATGATAATCTAAACTACCGTCAGCTGCTCTAATGAGGCTTGAATCCTCTCCCTCATGCATTACCGTGCCTGTAGGAAGATGATGTCCTAAACCTGTTATCACTATTGTTACTCGTAACTCATCATTCATTCCTGGATCTATCACTGTACCAATGACAACATTAGCGTCTTCTGAAGCAATTTCTTTAATCACTCCACCGACTATTCCAAATTCTTTCATTGATAAATCCGGTCCCGCAGTTATATTAACTAATACACCACGCGCACCTTTTAGATTGATATCCTTTAATAGAGGACTGCCGATAGCGGCATTTGCTGCCGATAGTGCTCTATCTGAACCCAATCCTACTCCTGTACCCATCATGGTCGTACCCATCTCTGACATTACGGTTTTAACATCCGCAAAATCCACATTAATTAGACCGGCACGTGTTATTAAAGCAGCAATTCCTTTGACAGCGCCAAATAATACATCATCTACCGCTTTAAATGCATCTAAAAAACTAACTTCATCGCCTAAAACATTCATTAACTTTTCATTAGGGATAGTAATCAACGAATCGACATGCTGACTAAGTTGCTTAATTCCTTCCTCAGCTAAGCGCAAACGCTTCTTTCCTTCAATCTCAAAAGGCTTAGTTACGACCGCTACGGTCAAAATTTTCATCTGCTTAGCAATCTCAGCAATAACGGGTGCAGCACCCGTTCCTGTACCGCCTCCCATCCCTGCAGTGATAAACACCATATCGGCGCCCTCTAAAGCCGCTCTAACTCTTTCTCTATCTGCTTCGGCAGCAAGACGACCTATTTCAGGATTTGCTCCAGCACCTAAACCTTTAGTAATTTGTTGACCTAATTGTAATAAACAATTAGCAGAAGAGTTTTTTAGCGCTTGGGCATCGGTATTAGCGCAGATAAACTCTACTCCCGGAATATCTTGTGCCAACATATGTTCAAGAGTATTTCCACCACCACCTCCAACGCCAACAACTTTTATGACAGCATTTTGTAGAGGGGGATTGTGCGAATCAAATTTGGCACTCATAATTAACTCCTAAGAATTTCAGTATTATTTAAAAATTTTCGCATAACCAATTTTTTATACGTGCTATTTTTTTACCAAATAAAACATTAGGTTTTCTCTGTTCGCATTGTTGTTGATAGCCATATAATAGTAAACCTGTACTGGTTGCATACATTCCATTCGTGGTTACTTCGCTATTCCCAGTAATATATTGAGGATGACCCAGTCTTACAGGTAATTTAAAAATCTTCTCTGCTAATTCGACACTACCATTGACATTAGACGCACCACCCGTCAACACCACTCCTGCTGCAAGAAATTCTTCAAAACCACTACGATATAATTCAGCTTTCACTAAATGGAAAAGCTCTTCATAGCGTGGTCCTACCACTTCTGCTAAAGCACGTTTAGTCAGCGTGCGCCCAGGGCGATCTCCCACTCCCGAAACTTCGACAAGTTCATCTGGATTTGCTAGTTCTGATAAAGCACAAGCATGTCTTCTTTTTATCTGTTCTGCACTTTGTGTGGGTGTTCTTAACGCAACAGCAATATCATTCGTGACTTGATCACCCGCAATTGGAATAACCGATGTAAAACGAATAGCACCTTCAGTAAATATAGCGATATCGGTGGTTCCACCGCCAATGTCTATTAAACACACACCCAACTCTTTCTCATCTTCTGTTAATACAGATTGACTCGATGCAAGTTGTTCTAAAATTATTTCCGTCACTTCTAAACCACAGCGTTGGATACATTTAATGATGTTTTGAGCCGCGCTAACTGCACCCGTTACCATATGTACTTTAGCTTCTAATCGCACACCAGACATCCCTATTGGCTCACGAATACCTTCTTGGCTATCAATTATAAATTCTTGGGGTAAAATATGTATTATTTTTTGATCCGCTGGAATAGCAACTGCTTTCGCAGCATCAATCACCCGTTCCACATCTGCATGGGTAACTTCTTGATTTTGAATCGCAACAATTCCATGAGAATTTAAACTTCGAATATGATTTCCAGCAATACCAGTATATACACTTCGAACTGGACTTCCTGCCATGGCTTCTGCTTCACCCACAGCTTGCTGAATTGAATCAACGGTTGCATCAATATTAACTACAACACCTCGCTTTAATCCTAATGAAGGATAAATTCCCATACCAATAATTTCGATACCATTGGGCTTAACTTCACCCACTAAGGCATTGACCTTGGATGTGCCAATATCTAAACCTACAATTAAATTCTTAATCGGTTTCTTTGCCATATTATTTCACCTTCAATTAAATTCTCTAGATCTTTTCAAACTTCATCATTTAACTTCATTGTTAGGATATAGCTCGTTACTTTATTTTTTGTGAACCGAATTTTCCCCATAAACTCAAAACTCATTTGCATTTGGAAAAAATCTATTGTTTTACATCATTAATAATTTCTAAGAAATCCGTTTCTTAAACTTTACTGCCATACCATGGGCATATCGGAGATCCACATAATCTACCATAGATACTTTACTTGCAATAACATCAGAATAAACATCTAGCAAACGTTCTACTTGTATAGAAGGTTGATTTCGATTTAAATAAACTGTTAACCCATTATCTAACTTTAGATACCAATATTGTTGATCAACTAATCTTAATAATTTAATTTTTAAGTTTAATTGTGCAAACATTGGATTCAGTGTGATATAGGTTTGTAATAAATATTTTTGTTGGCCTATGGGTCCTTCAAAAATCGGGAGATCTAATGCCCTAGAATCTCCATCTGGAATGAAAATATTACCTTGCTCATCTAATAAACCATGCTTTCCAATAAAAGCGATAGGTTTCTTAGTAATAAAACTTACCGCCAATGTATCGGGCCAAAATCGTTTTATGTTTACATTAGCTATCCATGGTAAATGTAAAATTTTTTCTTTTAACCCCTGGCTATCTAAACGAAAAAAACCTTTTGCAATAAATGGCAAAATAATTTGCTGCAAATGACTTTGCTTAACATAAGTTAAATCACCACTGATTTTAATGTTTTTAACAGGAAAGCAATTAGGATTGGTTAATTTTTGCCATAATAAAATTAAACTTAATATGAGTAATAAACTCAATGAAAACTTAAAAAACCATCCTTTTGAAGGCAATTGGGAACTTAAACGGGCCAATCTAGGTTTATCGCGTTGCCGTTGGAATCGTTGGTTTTCAACTACTTTCCCATTTTTAACCATCGCTTAGCCATCAGAAATACAAGAAATCAAAAGGGATAATAATCTATATAGTGTGTTTCTGCCAGTTTTACTGATCTAGCTTAGCTTCATAATATTTAAGAGTATTCGTTTCCTATGAATTTGAAGAATGTATCTCTGCATGTTCGAACGATATAAATTAATACTGAATACTGATAGATTCTGCGCCAAAGCTTTCACGCAGAGCCTTCAATAAATCGTCTTCAGGCTTCACTCTCCAATTATCACCTAAATTTAAATACACTTGTGTTTTTAATTCAGGGTGATTGTAGGCAATACGCGTAAGGCAAAGACCTGGACAAAAATTGCTCATTATTTTTTGCAAGTCATCAAGTAGCGCAGGGTTAATGACAGACTTAGAAAGTTTAATCAATAAGTTTTTCGCATAACTTTCACGTGCTTCGCTGATATCTAAAATTTTTTTCGCTAATACTCGCGTATTCCCCGTAAATTCGTCTCGTTGGATCTCTCCTTCAATGATTAATAATTTATCTTTATTCAGCTTTTCACGGTATTTGGTATAGGTATCACTAAATAAAGTTACTTCTAAACGTCCGCTTGCATCCTCCAAATTAAGTACAGCCATACGATCCCCGCGTTTGGTCCATAATGAACGAATAGTCAGTACCCAACCAGCGATAGTAATAGATTGACCCGATTTGTTAGTTAATTCATTTAAGGACGTCGAAATAAAGTGAGATAATTCGCTCGCATAATTTTCTAAAGGATGACCACTTAAATAAAAACCTAAGGCTTCTTTTTCAGCCTGTAAACGTTGCAATTTTGGCCAATCTTCCTGATTCACCATTTGACTTGAATGAGAGACCATATCTAGGCCAAAAAAATCTTTTTGACCTGAAACTTTTGTCAATGATCTTTGATCCGCCGCTTGTAAAGCAGCTTCCATATTACCTAAAAGACTGGCACGATTTATACCAAAACTATCTAAGCTACCCGAAAAAATTAAAGCTTCTAAACTTCTACGATTCAGTTTTTGCAAATCCACACGATGGCATAAATCAAATAAATCACTAAATTTTTGTTGTTGACGCTGTTCTATGAGCATTTCTATTGCCCCAGCCCCCAAACCTTTAATAGCACCTAAGCCGTACCGTATCGAACCAGTCGTATCTTCAACTGTAAATTTATAGTCGCTATGATTGATATCGGGTGGCAATATATTCAATTTCATTGAATGACATTCTGCAAGAAAGGTCACTACTTTTTCGGTATGATCCATATCAGATGATAATACTGCGGCCATAAATTCTGCGGGGTAGTGTGTTTTTAACCATGCAGTTTGATAAGAAACTAAAGCATAGGCCGCTGAATGCGATTTATTGAATCCATAGTCTGCAAATTTTTCCATTAAATCAAAGATTTGATTTGCTAAACGAGACTCAATGTTTTTCTGTTCTGCACCTTTTATAAAAACTGTTCTTTGCTGTGCCATCTCCTCTGCTTTCTTTTTCCCCATAGCACGACGCAATAAGTCAGCAGCCCCTAAAGTATAACCTGCTAGTACTTGCGCAATTTGCATTACTTGTTCTTGATATAAAATAATTCCATAGGTAGGACTTAATATTGGCTCTAAAAAAGGATGATCATACTGCACTTGTGCACGTCCATGTTTACGATTAATAAAATCATCGACCATGCCTGACTGTAATGGCCCAGGGCGAAATAAAGCAACTAAAGCAATGATTTCATCAAAACTATCGGGCCGTAATCGCTTAACGAGATCCCGCATCCCTCGAGACTCTAATTGAAATACAGCAGTAGTATTACAGGTTTTTAATAAAGCGAAAGTGCTCACATCATCTATAGAAATGGCAGTGATATCTAATAAGGATTCTTCTGGTGGTTTTTTTGCATTAATTGCTTGAACCGCCCAATCAATTATGGTCAAGGTTCGAAGGCCTAGAAAATCAAATTTAACTAAGCCAACTTTTTCTATATCATCTTTGTCAAATTGAGTAATGCAGTGTATTCCGCCTGGCTCACAATAAAGTGGTGTAAAATCTGTCAGTCTGGAAGGTGCAATAACTACTCCACCTGCATGTTTACCAACATTACGAATTAATCCTTCCAATTTTTTTGCTAAATCAATTAATACTTTTACTTCATCTTCATTTGCATAACGATATTTTAGTTCATCTTCTTGATCCAGCGCTTTTTCCAGTGTAATACCTAACTCAAAAGGAATTAGCTTGGCAATTTTATCCACCATACCATATGGGTATCCTAGAACACGTCCTACATCTCTTACTACTGCACGAGCGGCCATACTTCCATACGTTATAATTTGCGAAACCGCATCACGCCCATAACGTTCTGTTACATAATCAATAACCCTATCACGTCCTTCCATGCAGAAATCAATATCGAAATCCGGCATAGAAATACGTTCTGGATTTAAAAACCGTTCAAAAAGCAAGTCATATTGCAAAGGATCCAAACCAGTAATTTGCAAGGCATAAGCTACTAAAGATCCCGCTCCAGAACCTCTACCAGGGCCCACTGGAATTTGATTTTTCTTTGCCCAACGAATAAAGTCAGCAACAATAAGAAAGTAACTTGCAAAACCCATCGAATTGATCACTTTGAGCTCTGAATGCAGTCGTTCAAAATAATTTTTTTCAAATTCCTTGACGTTGATGCACGGCTTCTGCACCTCTTCCTTTTCAACCATCCCAACTAACTTGGATTCTGTATTCTTAACCTGAGATAAACCTAAAACTTTAGAGCGCTTTTCTAAACAATGTACTAAGCCTTGTTTTGCTTCTTGTATTAAGAAATTTTCTGCACTCATTCCTGCTGGAATAGGAAAATTAGGCAAAAAAGATGCTTCTAATTCAATTTCTAAGTTACAACGCTTAGCAATTTCCACCGAATTAGTCAATGCAGATGGAATATCAGCAAATAAAACAAGCATTTCTTCTATAGAACGAAGATATTGTTGCTCGGTATGAATTTTAGGACGTTTAGGATCATTTAAGGTATATCCGCCATTAATGCACACTCTAGCTTCATGTGCTTCAAAATCTTCAGGTGAAATAAAGCAAACTTCATTGGTTGCTACGACTGGAGCACTATATTTTTTTGCTAATTCAAGAGCTGACCCGATATATTCTTCCTCTAAAGGGCGGCCTAATCGTTGTAACTGCAAATAAAAACGATTTGGGAATAGAGTTAGCCAAGAGTCCAAAATTTCAGCTGCTAAGGGTTTATTATTCTTCATGAAACAAGATGCAATTTCTCCTTCTCTTCCTCCTGATAATACAATTAAGCCCTCAGAATACTTTTCAAACCAACTCTTTTGGAGAATTGGTTTGCCTTTTTGTTGATTCTCTAAATAGGAACGCGAAATTAATTGAATTAAGTTTTGGTAACCTAGTTGATTTTGGCAAAGTAAAATTAATTGAAATGCAGGATCAGATAATCGATCATTTTTTACCCAACATTCTGCTCCAATTATAGGTTTGATCCCTTTTTTTATTGCTGCCTGATAGAACTTAATTGTTGCAAATAAATTGGATAGATCCGTTACGGCAATAGCTGGCATAGAAAGCTCATCCGCTCTTGAGACAAGCTTATCAATATGAATCAGACCATCGCTCAAAGAGTATTCTGTATGTAGGTGCAGATGGATAAAAGATGGCATATACTCTTCGCACTTGAATTTTTGTCTGTGTTGCCGTTCAATTCGCAATCCTCATGTATGCGTATACACTCTGGTTGCTCATTTTTGCGGCGCCTTGGCAAAAATCCAATTACTGTGAGTACATACTCTTCGCACTTGAATTTTTGTCTGTGTTGACCCTCAATTCGCAATTCTCTTGGTTCGCTCGACTTGCAGCACCTTACCAAAAAAAACATGCTGTGAGTATACCCCCGATCAACGCGCCACGGAAACCTTGAATTTTGCCAGAATCAATTTAAATTGATAGCTTCAACAAACTTCTTGTGTTTTGCAAGAAAAAAATACTAATTTTCCTTTTTCAAATGCTTGAATCCTAAGGTTCTAGTGCTTTATAGGTTTCTTTTAAGCTAGAGATTAAGTAAGTATAAAGTATATCTAATTGCTGGGATTGGCCAGTTAAATAACAACGTAAAAAGTTTTTACATACGTAATTTAATCTAATCGCTCCAGCATAACAGGCTCCACCCTTTATTTTATGTACTATGTTTTCAATAGTTTCCCAATCTTTTAACTGATAGTTCTTTTCAAGCTCTTGTATATGACCAGGGATAGATTCTTTAAACATTTCTATAATTTCATTGAACAAATCTATATTTCCACTCAAATTTTTAAGACTAATACTTTTATTATAAATAGGATATGAATTTATAATATCGAGCAAATTAGCTTTCTCTATTGTTAAATTATTTTCCTCGATGTATTCATGTTTAATAGATTTAGATTGTTTTAACAAAGGGTTAAATTCAATCACATTAATTTTTTTATCTTGAAAATACTTATCTAGTTTTTCTATTTTTTCTTTCGTCAAAGGTTTTAACCATACTTCATTGATGCCAGCTGCTAAGCATTCTTCTTTAAATTTATTTTCTCCATGAGCTGTTAAAATAATAATTGGAGTCACCGGTTTTTGGTTAATACGTTCCCAATAACGGTATAAAACCGCAATTTCACTCCCACTAAGACCAGGCAAACCCAAATCAGTAATAATTAAATCAAATCTATGATTTTTAGCAAATGGTAGTGCTTCTTGCATCGTTGATACCACTGTCAGATTATACCCAGCTTGAGTGAGTAACTCTTGAGAAAATTTAATCGTTAACAGATCATCTTCAATCAATAAAATGTTTTTTTTAATTGGCTTTTTTGGGAATTGGGTTTGTTGCAACAGCTTTTTTGCTTCAGGTGACTCATTAGGTTCTAAAAAGACAAAAGGTTCAGAATTTTTATTTTTAAATTTTAAAAGTTTATTTTTTTTTGCAAAATTCATAAACAATGTAAAAGAAAAACTAGTACCTACGCCAATCTCGCTTTTTACTTGTATCTCGCCACCTAATAAATTAACAAATTTTTTCACTATGTAAAGGCCAACACCATAACCTTGCGTTTGATTATTTTTTTCAAAACTAGGTGTTATTCGAAAAAAAGGATCAAATACTGATTTCAATTTATCCGCAGGAATCCCTATCCCTGTATCGCTAATCGTAAACTCAATATACACACCATCTGATTGATGTGGTAATAATACTAATTCTTTAATAGTTACAACGACTGTTCCTTGTTCAGTAAATTTAATCGCATTAGTTGCTAAATTTAGTAAAATACGTTCTAGCTTATTTTGATCACTTAATATATTCTCGGTGGAAGAAACGTCTAAATTAATCTGTAATATAATTCCTTTAACCTTTACTGAAGGTAATAACAAATTTTGCAGAGAATCTGTTAAATCGGATAAAGCAAAACTATTCAGTTTAAGCTTTACTTCGTTAGCTTTTTCTAAAGAAGCCACATCAAGGACGTTGTTAAGCAAGCTTAATAATTGATTACTGGCATTATACATTAAACGTAAATCATTTTTATTTTCCAATTCTTTTAAACGTTGCTCGAGTAATTGAGATAAACCGATGATGCCTGTTAAAGGTGTCCGAATATCATGACTCATATTCGCAAGAAACTCAGTTTTAGCTTGATTCGCCGCATCGGCTAATATTTTCGATTTTTTTAATTTTCTTTGCGTATTTTTAAGTTCTGTAATATCAATAGATACTCCTAAGACACCAATTATTTTTTCAGATCTTCCTCTTAAAGGCGATTTTTGAGTCAAAAAAATATGCATAGTATCGTCAGATAACTTAGCTCTTTCTTCAAAACTAACCATTTGATTATTTTGCATCACAAAGCGATCATTTTCCTGTATTCTTTCAGCTTGATCTTTCCAGGAAAAATCAAAATCCGTTTTGCCGATAACTGCTTTAGAATCAGAAAATCCTGTTAATTCGGTATGTAATATACTCCCACCCAAAATAACACTATTAGTATCCTTCCAATAAATACTAGCAGGGACATTTTCAACAATATTACTTAAATATATATTTAATTTTTCATTTTCTTCCCATAAATATTCATTGAAGTCCTTAAGTGATGGATTAATTTCACTAAAGATAGTTATCCCTTCTTTTTTGGACATGATTGAAATACATTGAATTAATACAGGCTCTTCCTGATCATTAAATATCTTATGGTAAATAGCAGAAAAACTCTTATCTTTATTTTTAATGCTTCTATTAAAGAGCTCATTGACTATCCTTAAATAATCACTCACAAAAAAATTTGATATCGGCTTATCAATTAATTCAGCTAAAGAACTAATATTTAATGAAGAAAAAAAGTGTTGATTACCTCCTTTAAACGAATTTTTTTTACTATCTAACCAGTAAACCGAAAAAGGTAAGGCATCTAAGATAAGCCGAAAATTCATCATACTAGTTCCTGAAAAAATATCCTTAATCACATTATTTTACTTTAGGTTTAAGAAGACAGGAAAATTCAGGATCATTATTAATTTCATTCAAAGGACTAAACAACATCGACTTCCCACCTTTATTTATTTTTTTATCGAACTTATTAGGGCATTTTTTTAAATTTCTTTCATTCACTATCTCTGTAAGATATTCTGCAATTAAATCTGATTTTAACAAATCAAAGTGAGTTGCTTTAATTTCCTGAATAGTAAATAATTTTTCATCTACAAATTTTAATAAAAAATTAGATTTATCTTGCATGTTCATTCTTGCAAATTCATTATTTAAATTTGTTGCTTTAAATAAGCAAACAGGAATAGAAATAAGTTTTTTTGGTTTAAATTCGAATCCTATCGTTTGATGGTGTTCACATAGTTCCTCCAATAAAGTAATCATTTCACGTGAATCCTCATTAACATTTGCCTGCTTTCTTTGTTCTGCACAATAAATTAAAACATCATGTTTTAATTTAATTTTAATTTCTTCATTAGCACAAGAAACTACCCACGTATCGAATAAAAATACTTCTAATAAATGATCATTTTCTGATATAGACTCATATTGCGCAGCCATTTCTAAGGCTAACATACCTCCGAACGAATAACCCGCCAAAATAAAAGGTCCTTGTATTTGGTTGTTTATTATTGAAAGATAGTTTTTCGCCATCTGCTTCATAGTTAATAGTTTTAACTGGTTGCTATCCAATAATGGATCTTCGATACCATAACAAATGTTATCAAATTTTACCTGTTCTATTAGTTTATCAAAACAACTAAGCCCCCCCCCGGCAGGATGTATGAATATAATGGATGGTAAATTACTATCACCGTCTTTCAATAGTCTAAGCGAACTCTTTTTAGTCTCATTATGTAGCTTCTTAATTAAGACATCCGCCAAGGCTTCAACAGTTGGGTTTTGATATAAATCATTAGCATGTAAGATTTTCTCATTCAAATAAGTATCAAATTCAACATTTTCAACATTAACATTCTTTTCAAAATTTTTCTCAAATTCTGGTTTAAATGTAATATTAATTGCATTAATTATTTCCATCGTGGCAATCGAATCACAACCAAAATTAATAAGATTAGTTTTTGTATTATTTGGGAAAGCATATAATCTATTTTTTACTATTTTTAATATAGCTTTCTCACTTTGTGTTTTAGGAAGAATTTCTTCTATCAAGTTTTCATATAATTCTGATTCAAATTTTTGAAACTGTGTTTTATCTAATTTTCCATTCGCATTGACTTTAAAATCATCTAATTGAATATAAAATGAAGGGAGCATATATGCCGGTAAACTTTCACTTAGAAGAGAATGAAACATTTTGTTTGCTAATTCAATATTTTTTTTATTCATCGAATTCGAAGTATAGAAAGCCACTAACTTATTAACGTTTCCTATTTTGGTAACTAATACTTCAACTTGTTGAATATCTTGATGTCGGGATAAGCAATTCCTAACTTCTTCAAGCGCAACAAGATTTCCGTTAATCTTAACTTGCTGATTATCTGTCCGTCCGATAAACATAAGTTGTGGACCTTCTAATAAGGTATGGTATCTGACTAAATCCCCCGTTTGATAATATCTGTTTCCTGGTCCGCCAGTAAATCGCTTTTCAGTTAATTTCTGTAAATTTAAGTATCCTTTCGCGACACCATTTCCCGCTACAAATAACTCGCCAATACCACCCAAAGGAGTTTTACTTCCAAAAGGCGTTCTTATTTCCACCTGTGTTTCATTAATAGGCAAACCAATAGGCACAGTTTCATAGTTACTTATTGTTTTCTTATCCACAATATAGGTCGATGTAACAATACCATTTTCAGTGGGCCCATACACGATTACAATAATGGGAGGGTTTTTTAAATTTAAAACTTTTATTGTAGTTTCTTTATGAACAACATCTCCGCCCACCATTAAAAATTTCAAGTTTTCAAATATCTCCGGACGATTATTAGCCAAAAAATCAAACAACCCAGCGGTTAACCATATATGGGTATTTTTTTCAGCTTTTAATTTATCCTGAAATAAATCTATATTTAAAATTGTTTCTTTATTAAAAAGTACTAAGCTAGCACCATGATTCCATGCTAGCCAACATTCCAATTGGGCAGCATCAAAAGTCTGATTTGCAGTTTGAGCAATTTTATCTCCCGGTACTACTTTTAGAAAATTTGGCTTTTCTACCACACGAAAAATTCCTTTTTCCTGCAAAACCACACCTTTTGGAGCGCCCGTGGATCCCGACGTATAAAGAATACAGAATGTATCTGAATTTTTAACAAAAGTAGGAAGTTTTTTTTCTAGATTAACAAAATTTTTAATAGCGTCAATTGATATTAATTGACGGGTTTGAGCGGTTGTATCAAACAGACCCTTGGTATCGTTATCTATAATAACAAATTCAATATTGGCATCACTTACAATTAATTTTAGCCGTTCATTTGGATTTTCTTTAGAAAGTGGAATAAAAACTGCATTAATTTTTAATACTGCTAATTCTGCGATAAAAAATAAATAATTTGCGTCTAAAAAGATTCCAACATGATTCCCTTGCTTTACACCTGCTTCAATCAAAGCATGAGCAAGATTTATTGCCTGTTGATCTACTTCTTTATAAGTAAGTCGTTTATTCCCACAGCTCAGAGCAATATTTTCAGGGTATTTAAGCACAATTTGTTGGAATTTATTGACTAGACTTATTTCTCCAGAAAAATCAAGTTTCGGACCTTGTCCTAAGCGAATTAATTCATGTTGTACTGCATCACAAACAACGGAGATATCACCCAACCTTTGATTAGGATTTTTACTAACATTCGTAAGGGTATATATATAATTTTTTCCAAGGACTTCCATAAGATCATCACTATACTTAGCTGGGTCATATTCAATAAAAAAATTGATTTGTTTTTCGATTTCTTTTGCAAAAATCGCTAAGTCGAATAGAGGGCTAACTCTTTTAACTTTCTCTCTCGCATCAAAAAGAATAGGATTCACGGGAAACACGAACTCTGTTTTTTCTCCATCAACTTTTAATTCGGGGTTTTTATAACTTTGATAAATAAATGCAATACTTGAGAAAATTCCTTGCACACCCATTTGGCCTAAAATTTCCAGTATTTTAGACGCAGGGAAATTTTGAAACTCCTGACTAACTAAGAATTGTTCATTAACCTGTTTTAGATATTCGCCAAATGGTTGATTTGCTTCTAGTTCAAATGGCTGTACTAATAGATTGACAAAAAATCCAATCATTTTGTCGAAAGAGGGATGTCCGTCTCTCCCATTCGTAGCCGATATCAGCGTAATTTTATTTTGAAAAGTATAAGAAGCTACTACAAGAGCAAATACAGCATACAATACAGTAAAACAAGTAACATGATTTAATTGAGCCAAATTTTTCAATGCTAATACATCTTCAGAAGATAAGGAAAACTCATATCTTTTAATGGCTTGTTCAGTAGATGGTTTGGATTCAGCTTGCGATATATCATTAGGAAATTTCGTAACTCCATCCACTTTACCTAGTATTTCTCTCCAAACCTTATCCGCCTCAGTTTGAAACACCTTGTCTTCTGATTTTTTTTGTTGATAGCGAATATAGTCAATATACTGAGGAGGATTATTCTTTAAACTGTAAGAACTCGAAAGTTTTAAGTGTGTATAAATGTCAGACAAAGTATCGAAGCAATTATTAAATGAAATTGCATCAAAAATAGCATGATGAATATGAAAGAAAATGTAACCATTGTTTTCAAGCTCATCTTTGAAAACAATGAATCGGATCAAAGATGAGTTACTCATTTTCCAAGGCTTATCTAATTCACGCTGAATAGCTTCTTCCAATGATTCTTTTGTATTTAGATTTCTAATTTTAAAACTTAACTCCCTAGCTCCAGGTGATTTAATTAACTGCATTAATTTATTGTTCTGCATAAAAAAGCTAGCACCAAATATATCATAAAGATTTACAAGCTCTTGGCAAGCCAATTTAAAACGTTGAATATCTAGCTTTTCTAAACTTATTTTATAACACGCTGTCATGTGAAAATTTGCGCTATTCTCAGCTGATTCTTGTTGCTCAGCGAGCCAAATTCTTTGCTGCTGAAAAGAAACTGGAAAGATTTGATTATAAAAATTTTCATCTAGAAAGACAGTTTCTTTAGATTGTGCTCGTGTATAATCATTTTTTTTAGATCTTTTTTGTTCTTTAATATAATCAATTAAAGTCAAGCTTGTCGTTTTTTCGCATATCAACATAGGAATAGTAATAATTATTTTTTCACTTTCATATAAGCAGAAACGTAATTCGGTCGCTTTTAGTGAATCTAAACCACGTGCAATTAATGATTTATCTTGTCCTTCGCCACCTAATAAACGATTACATAATATATTTACTCTAATTTCTAATTCAGCTATTGAGTCGATTATATTCTTATCAAGAAAGAACTTATTTAATAAATATTTCAGTGAACTTGTCATTTCTTTTAATTCTATTAAATATTTCTCATCTATCTCGTTAGTGACAGCGGGCAATTTATTTAAGTGCTGTTTAGCAGTTTGTTGTGAAATATTTAAAGATGTTCGAATTAAAGAATCCAGATTTAGGTCTATTAGTTTGCGAACAGGTAAAATTAAAACGGTTTCTTCGTTTAACGCAAGTGAATTAAAATCCATACAAAGATTTAATTTTTTAAAAAAAAATTTAAGACTATCATGGATTACAGGATAATTTTTTGATTTATTCAATAAGAACCAAGAAATAGGGTCTTTATTGGTTTCTTCGCTCAATGTATTTAGAAAACCGCAAACAGGAATATTTTTTTCAGATTTTTTAAACTTAAATTCGACTGTTTCTACACCCAATTTTTCAGCATCTTGGACTATTTTCTTCACCATCTCATATTCCATTCCTCTATTAAAAACTCTGCAACTAACAAACAAACTATGGATAATTAAATGTTTTTTTTTCCTACTAGTTACTGGAATACCTATTACTACTATACTAGTTATTGCTACAGCTGTAATATCTTCAGAAGATAAATTATCCTTAATTGTTCCAATATAAACTCCTCCTCCGTCTTTTACTATCTTAATTATTTTACTAACCTGAATTTTTTCTGGTTCAGGAAACAGGTTAAATCGGTTAGTTTTCCCAGATAATTGACTAACTCTTTGAATTGTCTTTATGTCTTCTTTAGAATCTATTTTACTAATAGTAATAGACTGACCTAACTCAGGTGATCGTAAATATTCGACGGGATCATTAAATTTTGTTGCCAGAGCGGCTTTAATCTCAGCTTGTTCATAAAATTCAGTTCGGATTTTATCCGTTTCAGTAACTATTAAATATTCATCAATATCGAATGCCCAATGATTTCTAAATTCTTCTGAATTTTGCGGCATAGTAATACAAAAAACACCTGGAATTTGACTTACATCTTGAATTTCTATGGGATTATCATCAATAAAACGGAAACTATCTGGAAAAACATTTAATTCTAGTGCAAGTTTTTTAATATTCTCAGACTTTAATTCCCAATTTATTTTATTATAATTACTGAGATGCTTTAATTTTAAAGGCATCTCATTTTCATGATGTTCAAAAGCATCTAATACTGTTTGCTCTTCATTTTTGCTACATAAACAAATAATTTTCCCTTTTTTATGTTGTTCGACTAAATATTTCTGCAACAAGATATTATGCTCTTTCAATACTATACCTTCGATACCATCATCAGCTACAACCCCTGTCCATAAAGTATTATCGCAGTCAACTGTCAAAACTTTACAATTTTTCTGTATGATTGCATGCAGTTTTCTTGCCAATTCACACGCAATTTTAATATACATTTTTGGGTTAAAAGGAATATGCGTATCATCTTCTATAGGATTTTCCCCATCTTGAACATCAGCTAAGGTTGAGCAATGAATCCCATTTTTATCTAATTGTTCTATAAATAATTTTTCTATTTTTTTTGATTTTTCATCAATAAATTTCTTAGGACTAGGACATAAAAAAACTAAAAACGGTAATGAACTTTTTTGCTTTAATACAGTAATTTGTTTTACAATTAAATTTAGATGTTTTATTAATTTATCTTCGTCAATAATGGAATTTTCTTCTAAAAAATCGAATAACCTAAAGAGAATCGCATATGACTTTGATTCTTTTAAATTTAAATTTAAAAGTTCTCCGATTAAATTTTTATTAACATATTTTATATGTATTGATTCGGTAGTAAATTTTTCAAATAAAGATTTCAAGAGCGGGGTATGGGGATAATCAAGGGCAGGCGTTTGAAGGTATTCCGAGTTAAATGTAGAAAGAATTAACATTTTTTTTATTCCATTTTTTGTTGTAAGAATTTACACAAGGTAAATTATATTACCATTTTAAACATATTAAAAGTATTTAAAAAATAATTTTTTGAATCAACTGCTCTTATAAATAAATATTTTAATTTAAGATTAAATTTAAAATAGATTTATAAATTTAAATTATTAGAATAATAGTTACTAGTATAAGAAAAATAATTAATAAATTTTTATTAAAAATTATTTAGGTAAGGAGATTTAAGTAACAAACTAGATTTATCTAGCTTGTTACTTTAGAAAGGTTAGTGGCATTAACCATACTGACTAGCTCTCGGATCACCACTGAAAACATCATTAACTTCAATTCGCCTGTGCTACGTAAATCTGCCAAAAATTGCTCCCAACGTTGAATAAAATCCTGATTATCTGTCTCCCATTGTTCCAAGCAGATTTCATTACTACCTTGTTTGTCTATAACACATTGTAAAATAATAACAGTCAAATGACGTTGTTGAGTATCTAGATCATCCAATAAGATCACTCTAGCCAAATTGTCCCATAAAGTTTCAATCGTTATCTTCATAATTTGCGATCGCAACCAAGTAAATCCAAATCTTTCACCCACCATGAAATATAGTTCGGCTACATCTTGCAAAGCTAAATCATTTTTCTGCGCTGCATCTATAATATCCAATAAAGCGTATTCATGATCTACATTCGCAATTCGTTTCGCTATATCTTCTGATATACCAACTTCGATAAGCCCTTGAATATTTTTTTCCCAGTGGTCTCGTTCCTCACCGATAAGTAAATTAGGTAAGTTTTTATTCAGTGTAACTATTGATTGCTTAAATCGATCCACCATTCCTAAAATATCGGTTAATTGATCTTTATAATTATAGATAAACCATCGAGTTGCACGTCTTATCAAGCGATTAAATTGGCGCATAATAGCGTAACGAATAACTGGCGCTACCTCATCGCTTAGGTTTTCTGCAATTCCGAGTAGCTCAGAAAAACCAAATACATGGTGCGCAATTGCGTAAGCGCGTGCAATAGAAGCAATATCTGCGCCAATTTCGGTTTTTAAACGGAAGACAAATGTAATGCCCATATCATTCACCATGGCATTACTAATCTTGGTTGCAATAATTTCACGACGCAGACTATGCTGCTGCATAAATTTGGAGAATCGACCGCGCAAAGGTTTTGGAAAAGCAGACTCCAAAACGCGTTTTAAATAGTCTTCTTCTAAAGAATGCTTCTCCAGTAACTCAGCTTTTACCCACATTTTGGTATACGCAAGTAATACAGCAATCTCTGGACTAGTTAATCCTTTACCCAACGCTTTCCTTTCTAATAAGGCCTTTTCATCCGGGAGGAATTCTAATGCTCGGTCTAATTTACCGTGACGCTCTAATTCTTGAATGTAACGGCGATGAAATTCTAATTCCTGCTGAGCATGCATAGCCGCTAAACTAATAGTACGTGTTTGACAATAATTATCATAAAGAACAAGTTTAGCAATTTCATCGGTCATTTCTGCTAATAATGCATTGCGTTGATCAAAAGTCATCTCACCCGAAGCGACCACTGCATTCAATAAAATCTTACAATTAACTTCATGATCCGAACAATCAACACCCGCAGAATTATCAATGAAATCGGTATAAATTAATCCGCCATTTAGAGCATACTCAACACGACCCAATTGAGTTAAACCAAGATTTCCTCCCTCGGCTACAATCCGACAACGTAATTCTTTAGCATCAATACGTAAATTATCGTTTGCTCTATCACCGACATCTGCATTTCTTTCATTCGATGCTTTAACGTAAGTACCAATACCGCCATTCCATAATAAGTCTACACTGGCTTTTAATACCGCTCGAATTAATCCATCAGGTGCAATGGAATCTTGACTAATATCTAATAACTTTTTAATCTCGCTAGATAATAGGATAGATTTTTTAGATCGTAAAAAAATACCACCGCCTTTTGAAATCAAATTGGCATTATAATCCTGCCAACTAGAGCGTGGTAGATTAAATAAACGTTTTCTTTCTTGAAAGCTTTTTTCTGGATCTGGATTAGGATCAATGAATATATGCATATGATTAAATGCAGCAACAAGCTTAATATGATGAGACAGAAGCATCCCATTACCAAAGACATCGCCTGACATGTCACCAATACCAACAACGGTAAAATCATTTTTATCCGGATTGAACCCTAATGCTCTACTATGTCTTCTAACAGATTCCCAAGCTCCACGAGCGGTAATTCCCATTTTTTTATGGTCATAACCAACACTGCCGCCTGAAGCAAACGCATCCCCTAGCCAAAAGTTATATTCAGCCGCGATGGCATTCGCAATATCTGAAAAACTTGCTGTACCTTTATCAGCGGCAACAACTAAATAAGGATCTTCTTCATCGTACCGCACGACATCTTTGGGGTGTATAACCACATTATTTTGCAAATTATCGGTCAAATCCAATAAGCCGCGCATAAAAGTTTGATAGCAGATGATCACTTCATTCATCACTGCTTCACGATCAGCGTTTTCAGGTAATTGCTTGCAAACGAAACCACCTTTAGCGCCGGCAGGAACTATCACCGCATTTTTCACCTGCTGAGCTTTCATTAAACCTAATACTTCTGTGCGAAAATCTTCTCTACGATCGGACCAACGGATACCACCACGAGCAACCTTCGCAGCTCTTAAATGAACCGCCTCAACACGTGGTGAATACACAAAAATTTCATACATTGGTCTAGGCAATGGTAAATCTGTAATTTGACTAGGGTTCAACTTAAGTGCCAACCACGGCTTTGGTTTGTTCTGCTGACAGGTTTGATAATAATTAGTTCGCAAGGTGGCCTGAAT
Source organism: Rickettsiella endosymbiont of Rhagonycha lignosa (assembly GCF_964031165.1). NCBI lineage: Bacteria > Pseudomonadati > Pseudomonadota > Gammaproteobacteria > Legionellales > Coxiellaceae > Rickettsiella > Rickettsiella endosymbiont of Rhagonycha lignosa. The sequence goes on from NZ_OZ035011.1 coordinate 1,312,023, forward strand.
GACTTCAAATAAATTTCGCAAAATGCGATCTTCGTCTAGACTCACGACTGCATCCAAGGCAGTATGTAAACTTTTTTCCAGACTAGCCGTCACACTACCGGATTCATCTTGAAGACTAGGATCAAAATAATATTTAAATAATTTAACTAAAATTTTAGCGATTTCTGCATTTCGCGATACCACTGTTTCTACGTATGCTTGACTAAATGGCACTCCGATTTGACGAAGATATTTAGTATAAGCTCTTAATATAGAAACTTCACGCCAAGTTAATTGCCCAGCTAATATTAAACGATTAAACCCATCATTTTCGACTTCTCCAGACCATATCTTACTAAAAGCTTCTTGAAAAATTTCTTTAACTTGAGAAACATCTATGTCATCAATATGCACGGGTTTCACGCCAAAATCATTAATCCATATGCGATGACCATCGGGTAAGGTAATTTCTTGTGGCCATTCATCCATGACGCGTAAGCCCATATTTTCAAGAACTGGCAAGGCATCCGACAAAATGATGGGTTTGCCTGCCTGAAATAATTTAAACCTTAATGGGACACCCTTTTCATTCGCAGATGGATAAAAATTCATTTCTAAAGGATGTTCTAGGGAAATTCTTTCTAATTGTGCTATATCATGTACAGCTATGTTTGCAGAAAACGTATCTCGATATCCACTAGGAAAAGCATACATATATTTTTGTAGCAGGCGCGCACCATCTTGTTCGCCATAATATTCAATTAAAGCCTGACGCAATTCTTCTTTCCAAGAACGGGCTACTTCAACCAGTTGTGCTTCAATTTTTTTAACATCATAGGTTAAATCTTTTTTAGGATCCGTCCTAATTAAAAAATGGATGCGCGCAAGATTAGAATCTCCAAACAAGGTTGAAAAACCAATTTCAATACCGGAAAATTCCCGTACCAAGATCTTTTCCATCTGGCGTTGCAGATCGGTGTTTAATTGTTCTTTGGGTAAATAAACTAAACAAGAAATAAAGCGCCGATAATTATCTTGCCTTACGAATAGACGGACTGTTCTTTGCTCTTGAATATGTAAAATACCTAAAGCAAGTTGCGTTAGTTCCTTCACTGAAGCTTGAAATAAATCATCACGAGGTAAACTTGAAAGAATATCTAATAATGCTTTTCCAGCATGGCCTTTTAAAGGTAGATTTGAATTTTGTAAAATTAATTGTATCTTGCGTCGTATCAATGGAATACTGCGTGGATCACTATGATAAACTGTTGAAGTATAAAGACCAATAAAGCGTCTTTCTCCAATTAATTCTCCCTGTTCATTAAAACGTTTGACACCAATGTAATCAGCATAAACGGATCGATGCACTCTGGATTTACTATTGGTCTTAGAAATAACAAGTACTTGGGGAGAGAAAGCCAAACGACGTGCTTCCGGAGGTAATTCTGTTAAAGGTTTTTCTTCCTTACTTCTGGTTTCATCTCTTAAAACACCTAAACCCGATTTTTTGACCATGCGCAATGTCTTATGATCTTTGCTTAAATCGTAATCACGACAACCTAAAAAAGTGAAATGATCATTCAGCAGCCAAACCAAAAAATCTTTAGATTCTGCAACATCTTCTGGATCGTAAGGCGGAGAATTTTGTTCCAGTTCGCTTAAACAATTTTGCATTCTCGATCGCATTTCGGGCCAGTCGTTTACAACTAAACTAACCTGCTCTAATAGCTTTTCCAGCTTTTTAGCCAACTTACTAAGAATTTCAGCACTCGAATTTTTATCAATTTCCAAATAAATCAAGGCTTCAGTTTGTTTATCGGGAATAGCATCATAAGGTAAAACCTCTGTTACTTTCCCTTGTTGATCACGGCGTAATTTTATATTACCAAAATGAATATTGAAAAAAATATTAAACCCTTGCCGATTGATCTCCATACGGGTGGAATCTACTAAGAAAGGTTTATCTTCAGCAACGATTTGCACAATGCTATATTTGCTTTCCCAACCATCTTTTTCAAAGCTAGGATTATAAACACGAATCTTTGCTTGACCAGGTAACCGTTGATAAATAAGATTCCAATGAGAAGCAAGTGCTGCGCCAAGATTTTCTGCAGAACGACTTCTTAAAGTTTCTAAATCGGTATGGGCATAATACTGGTGGGCAAAAGCAGTAAATAACTTAGTTTGATTTTTTGGGACTTTTTGCAATGCAAATTTTAAAATTTTATCTATGATCGATTTATAAACGCGGTTAGTAAGGTTGTTCATATTGAACTAAAAAATTGAATGATAAAAATTCCCCATACCCGTTGGTAAAATCCTTAAATCCAATACTCCTGTTTATAACCAATAGACACTTTATAAGGGGTCAAGTAAACTAGGACATTGTAATACGCTCCCAACAAAAAACCAATGAAAACCATTTAATTTTATGTCAGCTTCTAATAATAGCGATTCAGCAGAAATCAGCAAGTTTACGCAGATGGCTGAGCAATGGTGGGATACTGAGGGTCTATGCAAACCCTTACACATCATCAACCCTCTGCGCTTAGATTTTATAACAGCACAACAAGCGCTGCCAGGTCAAAAAGTAATCGATATTGGTTGTGGCGGGGGAATATTAACCGAAACATTGGCTAAAAAAGCTGCTCAAGTTACCGGCATTGATAAAAGTAACTCTCTCATAGAAGTTGCAAAAAAGCATGCGGAAGAAAATCAATTTTCAATCAAATATTATCTTACTGATGCAGAATCATACGCTAAAAATCATAGTCAGTCCTTTGATGTGGTGTGTTGCATGGAGTTATTGGAACATGTCCCTGACCCCAGCTCGCTTATACAAGCTTGTAGTGACTTAGCTAAGCCAGGCGCTAGCATTTTTTTTTCTACTATCAACCGTAATCCTCGTGCTTACTTATTAGCCATACTCGGCGCGGAATATTTTTTAAAACTTTTACCTCGCGGAACACACGATTATAAAAAGTTTATTCGCCCTTCAGAATTGGCTAGCGCAGCTCGAAAAGCTAATTTGATACTGCAAAAGTTTCAAGGCATTCACTATAATCCCCTTACCCAACATTATGCCTTAGGAAAAGATATCCGAGTCAATTATCTTGCTGCTTTTAAAAAGCGTGCCTAGTTATGCCATTTGCAATTTCAAGACATGCAAAAATATACTCACAGCAATTTGATTTTTGGCAAAGCGCCGCTAGAATGAAGCAACCTTCGTTCCTATGTTATACATGAGGATTGCGAGTTGAGCGGCAACACAGATAAAAATTCAAGTGCAAAAAGTGTAAATGGAATACTTTTTGACCTCGACGGAACCCTATTAGATACTGCCACGGATTTAGCTGCCGCGCTCAATCACGTTTTAACCTTACAACAAAAAAAACCTTTACCTATTGATAATATTCGACCTGCTATATCTACCGGCGTAGCTGGGTTATTGAAACTTGGACTCCAGATCGAAGTAAACGATCCTATTTTCCCTCAATTACGCAAACAATTTCTTGATTATTACACACAACATATTTGTGTATTTACTCATTTATTCCCAGGCGTAGAAATTTTAATTAATTACTTACAAGAAAAAAAATGGCCTTGGGGTATTGTCACTAATAAATCGACTATTTTAACTGAGCCGTTAATAAAAAAATTTCCATTACTCAATAAAGCTAAATGTATTATCGCCGGCGATACACTTAAATATAGCAAGCCTCATCCCTTACCTTTATTATATGCTTGTGCGTGCATAAACTGCCTTCCTGAAAATTGTATTTATGTTGGTGATGCTAAATGCGATATCGATGCGGCTAATGCTGCGGGCATGTATAGTCTTATCGCAACTTATGGATATTTCAATAACAAAGATGATATAACTACTTGGAATGCCAGTTCCACTATTGCTACTCCTCTTGATATTATTAACTATTTAAAACAATCAAAACTCTAATTATAAAACTCATCACGATTTAAAAAACAAAAAAATTTTTTGCTATACTTAAATTCCTCATTCTACCGAGCATAAAGATGACTAATTTGTTAGAACCTACTTTACGGGTAAAAACCAGGCCTAACGATGCCAATAAAGCCGGCGATATTTTTGGTGGCTGGTTGATGTCACAAATCGACATTGCTGGAGCTATTGCTGCCGCGCAACGTGCTAAGGGCCCTGTCGTTACTGTTGCGGTCAAAGAATTAAAGTTCTTACAACCTTTGTTTATTTATGATATTGCAAGCTTTTATACCAAGATTATCGCAGTAGGAAAAACTTCAGTAACGATAGAGGTAGAAGTCTATGCAGAACGTTATCAAGAAGGAGTGAATGAATCTACTCAAATTAAAGTTTCGGAAGCCAGTCTAGTTTATGTAGCAGTATCAAAACCTGGAGAAAAACGTTTAATCCCCAACGAATAATAAACCAACGTTAAACGCCACTACCTATAGTTATTTCTGCATTAGGTAGCGTTATATTTAATTCTAATATCGAGCAATTCCCGGTTCGTTCCAGCTCAACTTTGACTTGATCTTGATCGATATCGACATATTTAGCAATGACTTCAATCAATTCCTGTTGCAATCTCGGTAAAAAGTCGGAATTATTCTCGGTTCTGCGTTCATGAGATACAATAATTTGTAAACGCTCTTTAGCAAGCGTCGCAGTATTTTTAGGTTTATTTCTAAAAATATAATCTAACAAGCTCATGTTGCTACCTCCTCACGACCAAAGAGACGACGTAACAAACCTTTCTTTTCTAGTTTAATAAATTTAAAAGGTATTTCTTCGCCTAATAAGCGAGAAACAGCATCCGCATAAGCCTGATGCGCATCGCTTTCTCCGTTTAACGTAACGGGCACGCCTGCATTGGATGCGCGTAATACGGCTTGTGATTCTGGAATAACGCTCAATAAGGGAATGGATAATATATCCAACACATCATCCACGCTAAGCATATCGCCTTTTTCTACTCGTGTTAAAGAATAGCGTGTCAGGAGTAAATGTTGCTTCACTGGTTCAAGACCTAATTCAGCACGTCTCGATTTACTATCTAAGATTCCTAACATTCTATCGGAATCTCTAACAGAAGAAACTTCTGGGTTGCTGACAACAATCGCTATATCAGCAAAATACATGGCTAAAGTTGCACCGCGTTCTATACCGGCAGGTGAATCGCAAAGAATATAATCAAAATCTTTTTTGAGTTCGTCTAAAATTTTTTCCACACCTTCCTTGGTCAAAGCATCCTTATCGCGAGTTTGTGAAGCAGGTAGAATATAAAGATTCTCAAGTCTTTTATCTTTAATTAAGGCTTGTTTAATATTCGCTTCGCCGCGAATCACATTCACAAAATCAAAAACAACTCGTCTTTCGCAACCCATAATCAGATCGAGATTACGCAAACCAATATCAAAATCAATAACGACTGTTTTAAACCCACGAAAAGCAAGACCTGCTGCCATCGCAGCACTACTTGTCGTTTTTCCGACACCACCCTTTCCAGATGTAATAACAATAATTTCAGCCAAGGGTTGCTCCTATTATCAATTTAAAGAATGTTGTAGCGATCATTTTCAGCTAAGATTATTTTTTAGATTCGTTATGGCATTGCTTAGTAAGTGCTCACCCTATATATTGGTGAACGCACCGTTAAAACACCTATATAGGCTAATATTACTGGATTTCCTTAAAAAGTGGAAGTTTTCTTTTCCTACGCAAAAGATTAAAGTTTATTTTTTGCATAAGAAAAATACAAGGCAAGTTAATATTGCATATTATTCTCATTTTTATCTTTTTTAGTTCTATGCTAAGCACCGAACAACTACAAGCTGCATATATTTTGCACACCCGTCCTTATCGAGACACTAGTTTACTAATAGACGCATTTACAGCTTCGCAAGGTAGAATAAATCTTATTGCGAAAGGCGCGCGGGGAGTACGTGGAAAAAAATCACGTTTCAAAGGATCATTACAAGCTTTTGTACCATTACTACTTTCTTGGCGCGGCAAAACTGATCTCATGAATTTACTCAATGCAGAACCCCATCCTATTTCTCTTCCTCATTTAACAGGTAAACTTTTAGTTTGTGGCCTTTATCTCAATGAACTATTAATCCGTTTACTTTATCGTTACGATCCTTATCCGCATTTGTTCCAAGCTTATCAAACGGCGCTGTGCAGCTTACCTGACAATCCAGCTATTGCTTTACGTTTGTTTGAAAAAAAACTACTCGCTGAATTAGGTTATGCTTTATATCTGGATAAGGATAGTCAAACCAACCAAGCTCTTTTACCTTATCAATTTTACCAATTTATCCCAAGTCAAGGTTTGGTTGTTTGCTTAAATAAATCACTACCTAAGCAGTCAGTTTTTTCTGGCGCATCACTTTTGGCGATGCACCATGAAGCATGGGATACGCCTATACATTTATTAGATGCAAAGCGTTTATTTCGTCTTGCTCTAAATTATCTACTCGAAGGCAAAATTATCCGTAGTCGTGAATTATTAGTGCTGTCATAGTACCGCTGATGGTAATTCGCAAAGATATACTTATAGCAATTGACAGAAATATGCTAGGTTTAAAGAGTTAAATACATAGACGTATACGTTGACATCTAATAATATTATTAATATTATCTTTTAATAAGCTTAAGTACCCTTAATTCAACACTTACTTCAACTTACTACTTATATATCTTAGAATAATACACTGAAATTTACGGGGTTCATTATGAAGTTTCACGTCCAATGCTTACTCTCTATCCTAGGCCTATCGCTTTTAGCAGGTTGTGCATCTTCTTTATCACCAGAGGTTTATACTACAAGTGGGGCTGGACATGTTCAGCGTGTTGCTAAGGGTGTGGTAACCAGTAGCCGAGTTGTGAAAGTAACCGGAAATGGCGAGCTTGGTGTTGGAGGTATAGCCGGAGGTGCTTTAGGCGCTATTGCTGGCTCCGAAATAGGCGGAGGGAGAGGTAGTTTAGCAAGCGGGATTGGTGGCGCTCTATTAGGTGGTTTTGCAGGTAATCAAATTCAAAAAGGTCTTTCAACACAAACCGGCGTTGAGTATGTAGTTAAACTCAGAAATAACTCGTTAATTTCTGTCGTACAAGCACCGACCCCAACTTTTAATCGCGGCCAGCATGTATTAGTACAATATGGTGCTGGTGGTCGTCCGCGCATCATTGCAGATCCTGATTACTATGCACGTTAATCGTTTAATTCTTCAACTGCTTAGATAATTGAAAATTAAATTTACTCCATTCTTTTCAGGAAAAAAAATGTCTACGACTAAACTCAGTAAACGCAATCTATTTTCAACTTTACTATTAGGATTCTCATCCGGTTTACCGCTCGCATTAACTTCTAGCACACTACAAGCTTGGTTTACAGTAACAGGTGCCAGTTTGCTGGCTATTGGCAGTTTAGGATTAATTGGTCAGCCTTATATCTATAAATTTCTTTGGGCACCTTTACTTGATCGTTGGATCCCTCCTCTATTAGGACGGCGACGAGGTTGGATTATCCTTATCCAATTTGCTTTAATAATAGCCATTTCTATGATGTCTTTTGCTAATCCTCAAACCAGTGCTTCATTATTAATATCCATTGCTTTTCTAGTTGCTTTTCTTTCAGCTTCACAGGACATTTCTATCGATGCGTATCGAACAGATATTCTTAAGCCTAACGAACGAGGATTAGGAACCACGCTGTATAGTTGGGGATATAGGGCTGCTATGCTAGTTTCTGGTGCAGCAGCACTTGCTTTAGCTGAATATATTGGATGGCGTAGTACGTATTTGTTGATGGCAGGTTTAATAGTTATTGGTCTTTTTGGGGCCTGGTTTGGTGAAGAACCTAATGATGATGAAGAAAAACACCCTCCAACCACTTTACGCGCTGCAGTCATTGAACCTTTTAGAGATTTCTTAAGTCGAAAGTCCGCTTGGTTAATTTTATTATTTATTTTACTCTATAAGTTTGGTGATGCACTGAGTCTTTCATTAACCACACCATTTCTAATTCGTGGCTTAGGCTTTTCTTTAAGCACCGTAGCTTTTGTTAATAAAGGTATCGGTTTCGTCGCTACTATGCTAGGACTTCTTGCAGGTGGTATTTTAATGGCACGTATTAGTTTATTTCGCGCTTTGTTATATTTTGGTATTTTACAAGCTGTGGCCATTTTAACTTTTATGCATTTGGCTATTGTGGGACATAATTACCATTGGCTAATTTTTGCAGTTTCTATCGATAGTTTTTGTAATGCCATGGGGAGTGTGGCCTTCGTCGCCTTATTCATGAGCTTATGCAATCATCGCTATACAGCCACCCAATTTGCTCTATTTACAGCATTCTCTAGTGTTGGGCGTGTTTTTGTAGGTCCACTAGCAGGTCTAATTGCTACTTATTATAGTTGGCCCATATTTTTTGTATTATCGCTTGCAGCTTCTCTACCTGGCCTAGGCTTATTATGGTATTTACGTGACAGCTTTAATAATAATCACTCTGATACTATTACTATCCAGGAAAAAACTGCTTGAAATGCTCAATTATCAAGGACGATAATCGTTTATACTTCCACTTTAACCTCCAAGGTAAATTTACTGCTCTAATAGTAATTCTAGCAAACACCCTACTGACTCCATATCGCTAGTCTGGCAGTTATTTTGTTTGCCATTAGGTAAAGCCTAAAAATAAGTTAAAACCTAGTAAATTTTAACGTATTCGACTTGAATTTTCATAGTATGCTCCCCATATAGAGTGGTGTTGGTGTGATAAAGTTAACTTATTGTACTCTTTATCAAACATCATTATGATTAGCCCCTGTGCTGAGGGGTTAATTTGATTAATATCCTCATTTTGACAGTAATTCTTAAGGAGAAATCTGCATGAGTGTTGCATTAGAAAAACCTTTAGTTGAAAATTTAGTTCCTATGAACGATCGCATTCTTGTCAAACGCGATGAAGAAGAAGAAAGATCCGTAGGTGGTATTGTTATTCCGGATACCGCAAAAGAGAAACCTGTTAGGGGTACAGTAGTCGCTGTAGGGCATGGTAAACGCTTGAAATCAGGTCAAATTCAAACGTTAAGCATTAAAGTAGGCGATAAAATATATTTCGGAAAATATAGTGGAACTGAAATCAAACTTGATGGTCAAGAATATCTCATCATGCGTGAAGAAGATGTTCTGGCGTTAATCAAAAATTAATCACAATTTTAACCCTTATTTTTATTCAGAGGAATTAATACAATGGCTGCAAAAGTTTTACAATTTGGTGTAGATGCACGTGCTTCTATCCTACGAGGTGTTGATATACTAGCAGAGGCCGTCAAGGTAACTTTAGGACCTAAAGGTCGGAATGTTATTTTAGACAAAAGTTTCGGCTCTCCTACCATTACAAAAGATGGTGTTTCTGTTGCGAAAGAAATCGAACTCAAAGATAAATTTGAGAATATGGGCGCACAAATGGTCAAAGAGGTGGCTTCTCAAACTTCAGACGAAGCAGGCGATGGTACTACCACTGCTACCGTGTTAGCTCAGGCTATTTTACGTGAAGGAATGAAAGCCGTTGCTGCTGGCATGAACCCAATGGATCTCAAGCGAGGTATTGATACTGCAGTAGCAGCTGCAATAGAAGCACTACAAGCTATTTCTAAACCTTGTGATGAAGATCATTGGATTACACAAGTGGGCACTGTTTCGGCGAATGATGATAACGCTATTGGTGAAATTATCGCTAAAGCAATGAGCAAGGTGGGTAAAAAAGGAGTAATTACCGTAGAAGATGGTTCCGGCTTGAAAAATGAACTCGATACAGTAGAAGGTATGCAATTTGACCGTGGTTATCTCTCACCTTATTTCATCAACAACCAACAAAGCATGGCTTGCGAATTGGATAATCCTTATATTCTATTAGTGGATAAGAAAATCTCTAATATTCGCGAAATGTTACCTGTACTTGAAGGTGTGGCTAAAGCAGGTCGTTCTTTATTCATTATCGCAGAAGATGTAGAAGGCGAAGCATTAGCAACCTTAGTCGTAAATACCATTCGTGGTATCGTCAAAGTTTGTGCAGTGAAAGCACCTGGTTTTGGTGACCGCCGTAAAGAAATGCTGAAAGATATTGCTATTTTAACCAAAGCTAATGTTATTGCCGAAGAAATTGGCTTAACCCTTGAAAAGGCTTCTCTAGAAGACTTAGGTTCAGCTAAACGTGTGGTTGTCACTAAAGACAACACAACCATCATCGGTGGCGAAGGTGAAAAAGACAAGATTCAATCTCGAATAGGTGAGATTGATGCTCAAATTAAAATCAGTACTTCTGACTATGATAAAGAAAAACTACAGGAACGCTCCGCTAAACTATCTGGTGGTGTTGCTGTCATTAAAGTTGGTGCTGCTACTGAAATGGAAATGAAAGAAAAGAAAGCACGTGTAGAGGATGCATTGCATGCAACTCGTGCTGCAGTTGAAGCAGGTATTGTTCCCGGAGGCGGTGTCGCTCTAATCCGAGCTTTAAGCGCTTTAAAAAATCTTAAAGGCATGAACCCTGATCAAGCACATGGTATTCATATTGTTGCCGATGCAATGTGCTCACCTTTACGTCAAATTGTTACTAATGCTGGCGGACGCCCTGATGTTGTTATTGATAAAGTACTGCTTAGCGTAGAAATTAACTACGGCTACAATGCAGCAACAGGTGAATACGGTGACATGATAAAAATGGGTATTTTAGATCCTACTAAAGTAACCCAAACTGCATTACAAAATGCAGCTTCCATTGCTGGCCTCATGATTACTACAGAATGCATGATTGCAGAAGTCCCTAAGAAGGATGAAGGCGCTGGTGCTCCTGGTGATATGGGTGGCATGGGCGGAATGGGTGGTATGGGCGGAATGGGTGGCATGATGTAACCCCTCAGTTTTATATCATAAAAAACCCCGCTATTGCGGGGTTTTTCTTTTTCAATGAATTAAAGCTACACTAAAGAGTAAAATGATATCCTAGATGAGGAATTATTTTTATGTTTAGTCGTATTTTATTATTCTTAGGCACTAATATTTTAGTTATTGCTACTATTTCTATAGTTACCAATTTATTAGGCCTACATAGTTACCTCACCTCGCATGGAATTAATTATCTATCATTAGCTATTTTTTGTGCGTTATGGGGCACAGCAGGGGCATTTATTTCACTTTTCACCTCAAAATTTATTGCTAAAAAAAGCATGGATTTAAAAATTATTGATCCCAACGCTGCCGTTGGTGAAGAAAAAAATATCCTTGTAGTTATCCATAATTTAGCACGTAAAGCTGGCTTAAAGGTTTTACCTGAAGTAGGAATTTATAATTCACCTGAACTCAATGCTTTTGCGACTGGGCCAACTAAAAATAATTCTTTAGTGGCTGTCTCTAGCGGCTTACTGCAAAAAATGAATCCCGCTGAAATTGAAGGTGTGTTAGGACATGAAATCACTCATATCACTAATGGAGATATGGTTACCATGACGCTTATATTAGGCATAATTAATGCTTTTGCTCTTTTTTTATCACGTATCGTAGCCTACGTAATTTCTGTAGGAGCAGCTGGGCGTAATAATGATGAAGGCTCGATAAGTGGCCCTGGACCGATGTTTTTTATGCTATCGATGGTATTTGATATTCTATTTACATTTTTAGGTAGTATTTTAGTGGCTGCTTTTTCCAGACATCGCGAATACCGCGCAGATAAAGGCGGTGCTCTGTTAGCAGGTCGAGACAAAATGATTGAAGCGTTACAAGCCTTACAAAAAGCAACGGAGCCCGAAGATACGCGCGCTCCTGCTTTGTCGACATTAAAAATATCGCATAAAAGCGGTGGATTTCGTGCTTTATTTTCAAGCCATCCACCCTTGGAATTACGCATCGAACGTTTGCAAAAAGAAGAATAATAATTAGCTTATAAAAATAGTTTACAAGTCACCTTGCTCCTTTGCATATTGCATCACACCACCGCGGAAAGGAGCAAATCCTGCCCCAAATATAATTCCAGCATCGATTAGATCACTATCTGCAACTACTTTTTCTTCCAAACACTTTTTAGCTTCATCGATCATTGGCTGAATTAAACTATCTGTTAAATTAGTGGGTGCCTTATAATCTTCAGGAATTTTTTCTTTCAAAGGCTTCCCTTGTTTATAACGATAAAATCCTTTCCCCGTTTTTCGCCCTAGATCCTTGTTAGCAACCATTTTCTCTAAACCTTCAGGTATAATACTTCCTAAAGATTCACTGAGAATTTTTGCTACAGCTAAGCAAATATCTAGACCTACCGTATCGGCTAACTCTAAAGGCCCCATCGGCATACCGAAATCTACAGCCGCTTTATCTATAACTGGCGCAGGAATCCCAGTCTGCAATAATAATACTGATTGCATTAAATAGGGCATTAATAAGCGATTAACTAAAAATCCGGGTGAGCTTTTTACAGGTAAGGGTAAGCGATTAATTTGACGTACAAATGCTAAACCTTTCTCTATGATATCCGGGGCAGTGATTGCTGATTCCACCACCTCTACCAAGGGCATTTTAGCTACCGGATTAAAAAAATGTAAACCAATTAAACGCTCCGGATATCGTAATCCTTGTTGAATATCTTCTAAAACAATACTCGATGTATTGCTAGCCAATAATGTATCAGATTTAATTTGGTTCTCTAACTGCCGAAATAAATCTTGCTTGACGTTTAAATCCTCGAATATCGCTTCAATAATAATATCTGCCCTACGTACACCATAGCCTGCTAAATCTGGTACTAGTCTATCCATAGCGGCTTGAATTGCGCGAGGTGTCTTTAATCGTTTTTGGAATAATGCATAAGCTCTCGTCATAGCCGGAGAAATATATTTCGCTTCACGATCCTGTAGAGTGACATGCAATCCTTGTAAAGCACACCAAGCAGCAATATCCCCTCCCATAGTTCCTGATCCTATGACATGAACATGTTTAAAACATATGTTATTTTTTTTTCCTAATTTCTTTAAACGTTCTTTTAAAAAAAAGACTCTCATTAAATTCTTTGCTGTAGGGGTCAAAGCTAATTCACTTAAAGAAATTGCTTCATGTAAAAATGCTTGATTTTTGACGCCATATTGTTTCCATAGATGAAGTGCAGCATAAGGCGCAGGATAATGTTTAGGATTAACTTTGACATTTAGACGACGTTGCACAATTTTGCTAATAATATTTCTCAACCAACGATAATTAGTTATTTTCTTCCAATTAATTGCAATAAAAGAATTCTTTTTTTTGATTTTTGCCGAAGCATAAAATAAAGCTGCTCGTTCAGCATGTCGCAGAGGAACAAGCTGATCAATTAAACCTAACTTAAGTGCCTTAAAAGGTGAAATTGCTTTTCCTGTTAAAATTAATTCGAGCGCAGAAGGCCCTCCCAATAAACGTGGCAAACGTATAGTTCCTCCCCAACCAGGATGAATTCCAAGCAGTACCTCTGGCAAACCTAAACGAGTTTTATCGTCCGCAACAGCAATACGATAATCACAAGCTAAAGCAAGTTCTAAGCCTCCCCCTAAACATAAGCCATTGATCAAAGCAACTGTGGGAATATTAAGTGCTGCTAATCCATCAAATACTTTTTGTCCAAGTTGAATAAACATTAGGATCTCTTCCTTGGTTTTTAATTTACTGATGGCTTGAATATTAGCACCTACAATAAAACCATTTACTTTATTAGAAGTAATAATCAGACCTTGTACTGATTTATCGTTAGAAATTTCCTTGATGATCACGCTTAATTCAGTTAATACATTTTCATCTAGATTATTGCTAGAGCTATTTTCTTTATCAAAATACAACCAAAGAACCTGTTCTTTTTGTTGCAATCGCCAATTTAAATAGCTTTTCATCAGACTACTCCCGGATTAGTTCTAGCCATATTTTCGAGTAACAGCGCACCACCTTGTCCACCACCAATGCAGAGTGTTGCTATACCATAACGTGCTTGTTTCCTTTTTAAAATATGGGCTAGATGCAAAACTATACGCGCACCACTCGCACCGACAGGATGACCCATAGCAACCGCTCCCCCATCTATATTGAGTTTGGCTTGATCTATTTTTCCTAAAGCTTGAGTTAAACCCAGTTGATTTTTACAATAATCAACATTTTGCCAAGCTGCCAAACAAGCTAAAACCTGACCTGCAAACGCTTCATTAATTTCCCAAAAATCGATATTTTCAAAGGTGAGTGCTTGTTTTTTTAAAAGCGCTGCTACCGCATGTACTGGACCTAAACCCATTTCACACGGATCAACGCCTGCCCATGCCACATCGACTATGCGCGTTAAAATCGGCAATTGATATTTTTGTACTGCTTCTTCGCTTGCTAAAATTAAAAAAGCAGCTCCATCCGTAATTTGAGAGCTATTTCCTGCAGTTACCAAACCAAAAGATTTATCAAAAAAAGGATGCAATGTAGTTAGTTTTTCTAGACTCGTATCACGACGCAACCCATTATCAAAAGAATAATAAATATTTTGTTTGTCATAAATCGGATTTATTTCTTCCTTAAAAATTCCTGCATCTTGTGCCATTGCTAAACGTTGGTGGCTTTGCAAAGAAAACTCATCCATTTCTTCACGTGTAATTCCAAAACGATGGGCAATTATTTCTGCTGTTTGACCCATTCCTAAGCCTACAATCGGATCCGTTAAACCATGTAGTAAAGCAATAATTGGTTTTAAATATTTCAGTTTAAATTGTGTAAGTAGCTTTAAACGAGCAAAGAAATTCTTAGCTAAACTCCATTCAGCAAACCAAACAGTCATTTCTTTGCTCAGTAGCAGGGGCGCTTGGCTCATCGCCTCTGTTCCACCTGCTAATACTAAGTTATATCTTCCACAAGCAATATCTAAAGTCGCACTATCTAAGGCTTGCATACCTGAAGCACAATTCCGCTGTACTGTATAAGCTGGCACTGCTTTACCACAACCTAAGCGCAATGCAATGACACGACTGATATTAGCCTCATCAGGACTTGGCATAACACAACCCGTAACCACTTCATCCAGCTGAACGGGAGTAAATGCTTGACGTGCTAATAAATAACGTCCTGCTTGTACAGCTAAATCAGAAGCTGAAAAATTTCCTGGGCCTCCACGTACTTTCAACCAGGGAGTGCGCATTCCATCCACAATGTAAACTGATCGTGCAAAATCTGATCGATCTCTAGCTTGCATAAACATTTTTCCCGTAAGTATTTTCTTGCATGAGACTAGTCAATAGTTAACGCCATTTTAATATACCTTCTGTCAGTGAATGTGCAAGTTAGCACCCTTTACAACTAAACAAAAAAATGACCATTAAAAAGCATCTACTTGCATCGCATCTTGCTGATATTTTTTAACCAAAAGACATTGTTCCATTTCTTCTTGGGTAAGAATTTTGTTTGTTAACGCTATCTTTAGCTGTCGTTCATCTAAGTTTAGCTTTAAACCTTGTTTTTTTAATTTCTCAAGAATGGGTTGTATTCTCATAAATTCCTTAAAAGCAATCTCCATACGCCCAGTTGGATCTTTTGGTTTTTTCCCTAAATAACAATCCTGAGTTATACGATCTCGGAATTTACTAGTTTTTGTCATTATTGATACTAATTGCCAATCTTGTTTGTCAGTTGGTAATTGATAAGACCGGCCTAAAGGAAAAACAATAAATTTTAGTAACTTAGCTAAAAAAGGTTTAGGAAAATTAATAAAAAACCTTTCAAATGCATATTGGATATGATAAAGACAATAATCTAATCCCCAACGCGCATAAGTATCGTCTTCTTTTGACAATGGAAATTCTTGGATATAACGAATAATGCTGGAGGCTATATAAAGATAACTTAAGACATCACCTAAGCGTGCCGATAATCGTTCTTTACGTTTTAAATTTCCGCCCAAAATTAACAAAGTAAAATCAGTGACTAGCGCTAAAGCTGCCGATAAACGCGAAATTTGTCGATAATAATAACCGAATTTCCTTATGGGCGTTTCTACAAAAAAATGACCTAAGCCGAAAGCAAATAAAAATGTTTTTAATAAATTCTTTATACAATAAAAAAAATGTTGAACTAATAGTTTATCTAAAGCAGAAATATCTTTTTTCTCAATAGCTTGCATTTCATCTCTTAAATAGGGATGACAACGTACTGCTCCTTGACCAAATAAAATAAGATTACGAGTTAAAATATTTGCCCCTTCCACTGTTATTGATATCGGTATAGCAATGTAGCCTTGTGCCAAATAATTACGTGGACCCATTTGGATACCACGTCCTCCGTGGATGTCCATCGCATCATTAATAATAGTGCGAGCAAATTCTGTCATGTGGTATTTTGCTATTGAAGAAGCTAACGCAGGTTTTAGCGAAGCATCAACTGCAGTCACTGTAAACCGACGTGTCGCTTCTATTAAATAAGTTAATCCTGCGATTCTTGCTAAAGCTGCAGCAACACCTTCAAAGTGCGCAATTGATAAATGAAACTGCTCTCTTAATACGCTATAAGCCCCTGTCATGCGATAAGCTAATTGGGCCTGTGCAGCACTGACCGCCGGTAATGAAATACCTCTACCTATCGATAAGCATTCCATCAACATACGCCAACCTTGACCTAACATTTTCTCGCCACCAATAACAAAACTGATAGGAATAAAAACGTTTTTACCTACTATAGGACCATTCATAAAAGCTAAACCCATAGGCGAATGTCTTTTCCCTATTTCAATGCCATCCAAGGAAGAAGGCACTAAAGCAAGTGTAATCCCTATTTGTTTTTTTTCTCCCAGCAACTGATCAGGATCCATTAATTTAAACGCAACGCCTATAACCGTAGCGATTGGTGCTAAAGTAATATAACGTTTATTAAAATGGAGTCGTATTCCCAGCATTTCTTTATCTTGATAAATTCCTTTACACACTATCCCATGATCTTTAAGTGCCGCTGCATCACTACCTGCATCCACAGACGTTAATGCAAAACAAGGGATTTCTTCTCCTCTAGCAAGTCTAGGCAAATAATAATTTTTTTGATTTTCTGTTCCATAATGAAGTAATAATTCTGCCGGTCCGAGAGAATTTGGAACTAACGCATTGACAGCTGCGCTAACCGAACGTGTCGCAATTTTCAATACTATAGAAGAATGGGCTAAAGCAGAAAAACCTAATCCTTCATATTTTTTTGGAATAACCATACCAAAAAACTTTTGTTTTTTTAAAAACTCCCAAACTGTAGCTGGTAGATCATGCTCTACTGTTAAAATATTAAAATCATCTAGCATGCTACAAAGCATTTCTACTTGGTCATTGATAAAAGCTTTCTCTTCATGAGTTAGGTTTGATAAAGAAATACTATGTAAAGCTTTCCAATCCGGCAGGCCGCGAAATAAATCTTTTTCCCACCACAAATCACCTGCTTCTAGAACGATTTTTTCTGTTTCGCTAATAGGTGGGAGTATTCTGCATAAATAAGATAAAAAAGATTTAACTAGAAAAAATTTTCGCAATGGTGTTACGCACAACAATATTATCAAAATCAAGATAAAAAAACATAAACTAATCATTACCCACATTAGTTACTCCAATAATCTAGGTAGCAAACTCAATTTATTACTTCAAGATGTACTGCTTAATTCTCGCCAAGAACTACGTCCAGTTTTTGTTAAAGCAAGCTCTCCATGCTGACAAGCTACTTTTGCTTTAACTGCATAAGTAGTTTTTAGCGTAAGCACTCCTACTGTCATTTGTTTTGCTTGTACAATAACGTCATAAATATAAGCTAAGCTTTGATTAATACAATACGGTGTTATATGTCTTATAATTTTTGAGCTGATTTGAAAATCAGCATAATTAAAATGCTCATGCAACTCAGAAATAAATGTCGAAAAACTTGTAAGTCGATGTTCTGTTAATTTTAACCCAGCTTCCGCAGCATAAAATTGCTGTGCTGTAATGACCATATTTTGACTCATACGTAACTCTAAATAAGAACTACTCAATATCGATAATGTCATTAAAGACATAATAAAAAGAAAAAATAATACCGTCACTAATATAAATCCTTGTTGATTACTTTCTTTATATTCGCTCACGCAATCCAATTACTTGCTTCCATTCTTGTTGCAATTGATTGTTGTCTGTCAATAATAGTCTAATTTCTACACTACGCGCATTTGCCCAATGTTTTACCTCATTAGCATTCTGATAATACAAAGTCCCGTCATTATTTTTCATACCCAATTTTATCGACATTCTTTTTATCCCTTCAATTAATTCTGTAGGCTTGTAAAAAGATTGATTTAAATTACGCCGATATAAAGCATAAATAGGCTGCCCTATTTTATTCATACGTCCTGTATCGGCAATGTAATAAATAATTTTGTTAAAGAAACCAATTTCACTACCTTTTTGATAGCTATAAGTCAGATGGATATTGTTCCAATTAATAAGCTCCGCATGTTGGCAATCACTGATGAGTAAACTATCTTTAGACCGAAATACCATTTTATTTGCCAAAACAATATGCCTAGACTTTGCTTCATTTACTGAAAAAGTATTGGGATCAAGAAATTGGATTAAAATTACATCACTATTCTTTTGATACTGAGCAAGCTTAGGTAAGCTTAACTTTGCTGTCGTATATCCTTTATGCCAAACTACCAAGCTAGTATTGGCTGATAAATGGTTATTTAATGTCATAACGTCGATTAAACGCACACAACCAATAAAACCTGCCATGCGAATATCATGGCTGAGTAAGTGAAAAGCAAGGCGTGCTTTGATGGGGATAATATTCAAATTCTGAGTTAATTGATAAATATTTTTGCTATAAATAAAAATATTTATAATTCCTACACTAAGAAATAAAGACAAACTTATTGCTATCATTAATTCAATCAAGCTATATCCTTGCTCTCTGTTTTTCATGCAGTAAATAATAAAGTGAGAGACGATTGAAATTTTGAAAAAGGAGAGAACCACTGAATTTTGCTTTGATAATTAGATAAATTAAGTTGCGATATCTGCCCCATTCCTTTCGGAAAACTTTCTTCTATCTCTTTTTTCCATAGGATTAATGCTTGTTGCAAACAACCCGGCTGAGATTTACAAATTCTAAAATTCTCAGCAAGTTCCACATTTGTTAAATCGGCTAAATTGATTAAGTAAGCATGTTCACTGGCATGCAAAGCCATCAATTGAGCTTGAGCAAAACCCAATAGACTAAAACTTAATATTGCTATAGCAACCATAACTTCAATTAAGCTAAATCCTTGTTGACTTAATAGCACTAAATTTTTCACTTTTATTTTAACTTAATCATTTCCGATTAAATTATTATATTAATAATTTAATAGTTATGCAATAAAACATTCACTAGCACTTTAGCTAACTTTAATAGTAGACTTCAGCGCCTTGAAATTTTCATAATAATAAAAAGAGTTTTTCGACTATGAAAAAAAAAATAATCAGTGTTTTTATTAGTGCCATATTATTGTCGGCTTGCGCAGGCAAGACACCAAATCCAATTCCTCAACATCAACCAGGTGATGAAAACTTAAGCTGTAGCGCATTGAAGCAAGAATTAATGGATAATCAAACTAAAATAACCAATCTTATTCCTAAACAAAATAAAACCGGTAAAAATGTTGGTTTAGGCATAGCAGGGGCTTTTTTAATTGTTCCTTGGTTTTTTATGGACTTTTCTGATGCTGAACGCATAGAAATTCAATCTTATCAATTACGTGATAATTGGCTACGCACACTTTCAGCACAAAAAAAATGTTCCGCTTTACCACCTGCTATTAAATTTCAGGGGCAATAAAAACCTATAAATCCATTAATCTAAAAAAGCATTAATTTGTATCTCTCCCTGACTGATTAATCATAGGATAGGGAGAGATAACAGATGATGAAAAGCATTTTATTTCTTGTTATTTTCGCAACGATTCAATAAAAATTGTACAATTAAAGATACCGGTCGACCTGTCGCCGTTTTTTCTGGCCCGCTTTTCCAGGCTGTTCCAGCAATATCTAAATGTGCCCAATTTAATTTTTTAGTAAATCGAGATAAAAAACAAGCAGCTGTAATACTCTTACCGCCACCCACACCCACATTAGAAATATCGGCTACATTGCTGTCGATTTGTTGCTGATATTCATCCCATAAAGGTAACAGCCATACTCTATCTTGACTTTGTTGACCCGCTTTTTCGATTTCCAAAGCAAGTTCCATGCTATTACTCATCATACCCGTCGCTACTGCACCTAATGCAACAATAATAGCACCCGTCAAAGTAGCCATATCAATAACCACATCCGGGTTAAAACGTTCACTATAGGTTAAGGCATCTGCCAAAATTAAACGCCCTTCTGCGTCAGTATTAATGACCTCTACATTTAACCCCGATAGTGTTTTTATCACATCACCAGGCTTAACTGCGGTACCACTTGGTAAATTTTCAGTTAATGGCATTATACCTACCACATGAATAGGCAATTTAAGTTCAGCAATAACTCTTAAAATTCCCATCACACTAGCAGCACCTGACATATCATATTTCATTTCTTCCATTCCAGCAGCAGGTTTTAAACAAATTCCACCTGAGTCAAAAGTTACCCCCTTTCCGACTAGCACAACAGGTTGTTGTTCTAATGCTCCCTGATATTCTAAAGTAACAAACTTGACAGGTTCTTTAGAACCCTGCGCTACGGCTAATAGTCCACCCATACCTTCTTTTTTTATTGCAGCTTCATCTAATATGTTAATCGTAAGGCCGGTATCATTCGCTAGTTTTTTGGCTTGTTCCGCCACGATGCTGGGTGTACATAAATTAGCGGGCAGATTAGCTAGATCTTTAGTTAATTTTATTCCATGAGTAATGGCTGTAGCCTGTTTTATTGTCTCTGTGACTTTCGCCGATTCTTTAGAATTGGGAAGATTAAAAATAAATCTTTTCGGTGAAAATATTTTATTTTTTTTATCTGTTTTTAATTCATCAAAACAATAAAAACAATCTTCAATAAGCTCGATACTTTGACGTACCTGTTTATCAAGATCACACGCTTTCATTGAAATATCAGTTAAAAAACTTGTTATTTCATCAACTTGTACCGCTTTTAAGGCACATGCCATACAACTAATAATTTTACGAAAATCACCTACTGATAAATTGGATTCTTCTCCACAATAAACTAAAAGAACGCGTGATGCAGATATTCCTGGAACATTATAAAGCATAATGCTTTTACCATATTCTTCTATTAAGTCACCTTTATCTAAAATTTTGTAGATATATCCCTGGCTATGTTTATCTAATAGCTGAGCAGATTGAGAAAGTCGTTTACCTTGAAAAATACTGACGATTAGACAATCACTTTTCTGTTTAATAAGATCAATAGAATTGATAGAATATTGCATAGTCACCTCAAATTATTTTATTAATAACCCCTGCATTTTACGACATACATCCTTAAAACTCATAAGGAGCGAGATATCCGCTCATTGAATGACCCAAGCCAAGTTTGG
This sequence comes from Rickettsiella endosymbiont of Rhagonycha lignosa, assembly GCF_964031165.1. Classification (NCBI taxonomy): domain Bacteria; kingdom Pseudomonadati; phylum Pseudomonadota; class Gammaproteobacteria; order Legionellales; family Coxiellaceae; genus Rickettsiella; species Rickettsiella endosymbiont of Rhagonycha lignosa. The sequence goes on from NZ_OZ035011.1 coordinate 1,333,567, forward strand.
TTCAGCCATACTAGAGGAGAACTGAAGTTCTCCTCTAGAAAATCTTCATAGTGAGATATAAGCACTTCAAAGTGCAAACAAGCACCAATGTGCAATGAGTATAAACCAGTTTACCTAATTTATACTTATTTGCTAGATTCAATACTCTCTTTATGAAATAATTTGCGTTCTTCTATTTTTAACCTACAAAATGATTCTTTTTCGTTATCTAACTCGAGAGGTACTTACTAGTCTTTCTCTCATAACTAGTCTTTTATTCCTGATTCTAATGAGCAATGAATTTGTTCATTATCTTAATCAAGTAGCAGGCGGGAAATTTGCCGCGAGTATTTTATGGGAATTGATAGTTTTAGAATCTCCTCGTTTTTTAGCCATACTTCTCCCTTTTAGCTTATTCCTTGCCATATTGTTCACCTATGGTCGCCTTTATGCCGATTATGAGATGACAGTGCTTAACGCCTGTGGATTCAGTTTAGGTCGATTAACCCGTATGAGTCTACCCTTTATTTTCCTGCTAACTGTTATAGTGGCTAGCTTAAACCTTTGGTTAAACCCTTTTTTATTAAGTTATCAGAATAAACTGCTGAACCAGACTGGAACAGCCGTGGAATTACAAACCGTACAGCCTGGAAGTTTTCAACAAACTAATGGAGGTCATCGTATTGTTTACGTTGAAAGTGTCTCAGCAGATCATAAAACAGTAAAAAACATTTTCATGGCACAAACAAACCCACAAAAATTACCATCCGAGATAACGCCTTGGACTATACTTAGTGCTAATAGTGGTTACCAAATGATTGATCCAGTCACCAAAGAGCTTTTTTTTGTTGCAGTGGAAGGAAAACGTTATCAAGGAATTCCAGGCCAAACAGAATACTATATTACACAGTTTCTAAAATACGGAATCCGTATTGATTTAGATACTAGCACAGCTAATAAACAACAAGATGCTTTGTCAAGTATTACTTTATGGAATGCGAGCCAAGCTAATAAACCTAGTTATTTTTCTGAACTACAATGGCGCCTTTCGGCACCAATTTCAATTTTACTTTTGGCTTTGCTAGCTATACCACTCAGCAGAGTTAATCCAAGACAAGGAAAATATCTGCATATATTACCTGCCATAGTCATTTATATTATGTATCTTAATTTATTACTGGTAGGACGTAATTGGATAGAAAATGGAGATATCTCTTACCGCTGGGGCCTATGGTGGATACATGGCCTACTCTTTCTTACCATAATATTTGCCTGGTGTTATGCTTTAGGATGGAATAGGGTCAAATATAACTTACTCCATTTAGTTAAACTAAGACCATGAAAATCATCGATCGTTACTTAGGCAGAACCATTATCAGCACTACCCTTTCTGTCCTTGGAATATTATTAATTCTGTTTTCCCTAATTAAACTAATTGCAGAAACCCGGGATGTAGGAAATGGTCATTATACTTTAGCAAGTGCTTTTTATTACGTATTGCTGACCCTACCATCCCAATTTTATAGTTTTTTTCCTGTAGCTATCTTGTTAGGTAGCATTCTTGGTTTAAGTGTTTTAGCAAAACACAGTGAACTAATGATATTACATTCTAATGGTGTCTCTCTTTATCAAATGGCATGGAGTTTAATTAAAGCTACTTTGCTGGTTGTTTTTCTAGCTGTTTTGATTGGGGAAGGATTAGCACCGCGCGCTGCTCGTCTAGCAGAAAATCATAAGTCTTTTCTTACCACAAATGGCCAAACGCTAATGACCCAACAAGGAGCTGTTTGGATTCGAGATGGGCATAATTATATTTATATTCAATCAATTTTGGATCCAACTCATTTAAATAAAGTCAGTCGTTACCAATTTGATGATAATAATAATCTATTGGAAGCAAGCTTTGCCAAAGAGGTTAATTATGAAAAAAATACTTGGAATGCCTATGATATTGCAAGCAGTATAATTACCTTAAAAAAAACTCAAGCCAAACATATAGCACATGAAATTTGGCCACTTTCTTTTAGTCCTAAGCTTTTGAATATTTCTATTATTAAGCCAGAAGAAATGTCTTTAAGACAGCTTAATGATTATATTCATTATCGTCGAAAAAACCTTCTAAACGTCAGTCGTTATTCTTTAGCTTTTTGGCAACGTATATTACAACCAGCTGCTATATGGGTTATGCTTTGTTTGGCTATTCCTTTTACTTTTAAACATTTAAGAACGTTAGCTACCAGTCTGAGGACTATTGCAGGAGTTGCAGTAGGGTTTGGTTTTTACCTTTTAAATGATTTTTTTGGTCCATTTGCCATTGTCTATCAATGGCCGCCCTTTTTAGCTGCACTACTTCCTATACTCATTTTTATGTTCATCGCTATTATATTAATGCGTTGGGCACGATAGCTCGAGGTTACTATGCCAACAACATTCCGCATTGCTATAGCACAATTAAATTTTTTAGTTGGTGATATTAAAGGAAATACACAAATAATTTTAGATAATATACAAAAAGCTAAGAAAGATTCAGTTGATCTGTTAATTTTTCCGGAACTTGCTTTAAGCGGTTATCCTCCTGAAGATCTACTTTTACGTGAAGATTTTAAATTAAAAATTCAACATGCTTTAAAAATTATTCAAGAAAAATCGAGTGATATCGCTATTCTATTAGGTCATCCAGACTATAGTTCTAAAGGGGTTTTTAATGCTGCTAGCTTGATAGAAAATAAAAAAATTGTTTGTACCTATCATAAACAATATTTACCCAATTATGGTGTCTTTGATGAACGACGTTATTTTAATCCTGGAAATTCAGATGGTTTATTTAAAATAAAAGGTCTAAATATAGGTATTTTAATTTGTGAAGATCTTTGGTTCAGTCAACCCTCATCTGCACTTAAAGAAAAAGGCGCACAAATATTAGTATGTATCAATGCTTCTCCTTTTGATTATACAAAAGCTCAACAACGATTAAAAATGATAACCGATCGCATAGAAGAAACAAACTTACCCTTACTTTATGTCCATGGTGTGGGTGGACAAGACGATTTAGTATTTGATGGTGGTTCCCAAGCGTTTGATGCTAAAGGTCATCTTATAGCCGAAGCAGGTTTTTTTAAAGAAACCTTATGGTTAGTTGATCTCAAAGTTAATTCATTGATTGAATTTATATCACAAACTCTTCTATCTAAATCTTTGATTAATGAAACCATCTATAAAGCTTTAGTACTTGGGGTGCGTGATTATGTTAATAAAAATCATTTTTCAGGTGTTTTAATTGGTATTTCCGGCGGCATCGATTCTGCATTAGTTTTAGCTATTGCAGTCGATGCCCTTGGAAAAGACCGCGTTCAGACTGTCTTTTTACCTTCTCGTTACACCTCACAACTTAGCCATGATATTGTGCGAATTCTTGTAAACAAATTAGGTGTGCATAATAAAACGATTTCCATTGAGCTTAGCTTTTCAGCATTTTTAACTACACTAAATTTTGATAGTAAACATCCTCCTGTAGGGCTTACAACTGAAAATATTCAAGCACGTTGTCGTGCAGTATTATTGATGGCTTTATCTAATCAATCTGGAAATCTTCTATTAAATTGTACTAATAAAAGTGAGTTAGCTGTGGGTTATGGTACTTTATACGGAGATATGGCTGGTGGGTTTTCGGTACTTAAAGATGTATCTAAGACTCGTGTTTATCAACTAGCGACTTATCGCAATAATGGCATTTTTCCAGATGTGTTATTGTCACGCCCACCCAGTGCTGAACTCTCCGAAAACCAAAAAGATGAAGACACTTTACCTCCCTATGCTCAACTTGATACCATTTTAGAACTGTATGTAGAACAAGATAAAAGTATGGATGATATTGTTGAAGCGGGATTTGCTAAAGAAATGGTGCAAAGAATTATTAATTTAGTTAATAAGAATGAGTATAAACGTCGGCAATTAGCTACTGGCCCTCGCGTAACTCCCCGATCTTTTGGCAGAGAGCGCCGTTATCCAATTACTTCAGGTTTTTCTTCCTAGAAGAAAAGAATTTTATAACTCATTAAAGGCCAGGTCGTCTAATTTTAACATTAGAATTTATAGAATTTTCGATAGTCGCAGTTTTATAAAAAAAAGTAGCTATATTTGTCACATGCTTCAAGGACTCTATATCTAAATATTTCAATATTTTTTCCCAACAATCTGGATTTAACTTGTCATTCTTATTATAGATAGACACTGAGTTTAGTGCCGTCTTTAATGATATAGCTTTTATCATTGCATCCCACATAATTGACAGCTCTTCAGTAGTGTGGTTGCGCGCAGGTTTCTCCATACGTCGTGAAATAGCAGTTGCTATAATTATCTTTTTTATATGGTTTTCAGCTATAGACAGAGCCGCTCGAAAATATCGGTCGGTAAAGTCAATATTGGCGTCATTTTCAAGAAGCAAACTTATGATTTCTTGGTTATTATTAAGAATAGCTAAATAAAGTGGCGTCTCACTTTCCCGATAAACTTTATTAGCATTGGCACCATTTTCAAGAAGCAGGCATACGACATCGGTATTATTGTTTTGTGTAGCTAGATACAGTGCAGTGATACCTTGTTCATAGGCCCTATCAACGTTAGCTCCTTTTTCAATAAGAAGCTTTGCTATTTCCTTGTTATTAATCCCATAAAACAAAGGTGTGCGGTCATGAGAATCTCTTGCATGAACATCAGCCCCGTTTTCAAGAAGCAACTGCGTCATTTCACTATCATCATTATGGATGGCTCGAAACAGAAGTGAATAATCTATTAAATGATTGGTATGAATATTAGCCCCATTTTCAAGAAGCAATCTTGCCATATCATAACGATTGTGAAAAACAGCTTTGTATAGAGGCGTATCACCATTAGGCTTCACTGCGCAAACATCAGCCCCCTTTTCGATAAGATCCTCAACTGCTGCTAAAGTACCAGATTTTACTGCTTTAAATAACTTATAATCCAATTCAGCGTTATTCATATAACAACCCTATTATATTTTTTATAGTATTGTTAATTATAACAGCTGAATAGGTAATAAAAATTTATATATTTTGGTAATCTGCATCGGGATAATTTAATCTAAACACAGTCAAGCTCTGATTCGCCAACTCTTCTAAACCCAAAATACGATAAGATTTAATCATAATAATCAAAGCTTTTGGGATTTCAGGCGCTCCTTGGTAACGTTGTATAATTTCATTAGCCCGATTTGCTGCAGCCACATAGGCTTTTTTATGGAAATAATAATCAGCAATATGTAATTCATAACTTGCAAATAAATTACGCAAATAGATCATGCGCTGACGAGCATCGGGAACGTATTGGCTATCAGGATAACGACGAATCAATTCTGCGAATTCTTGATATCCTAATTGCATAGTCCCCGGGTCACGCAAAGACAAATCAATCGGTACATAACGTAAATACCAACCTCTATCTTGATCCATATCCGCCATTGCTTGCATATAGTATGCATAATCAATATGTTCACTATTGGGATATAAATGAATAAAACGCTCGGCTGCGGATTTCGCCGATGGCGCATCACCATCCTTATAGTATACATATATCAATTCTAATTGGGCTTTCTCTGCATACCGATTAAAAGGATATAATACATCTAATGCTTCATAGGCTTTAATAGCCTGAGTAAAATTCCGATCAATTAAAGATTCTTTTGCGTTTTGATAGATTTGGTTAATTGTTTGTCCTTTAAAAGCAATAAATGGATCATTGGAATGACTAGCACACGCAGACAGCATAGCCAATATAAAACTCACCAAAAATACAAATTTAAATATTTTCACAATACTTTTCAATAAAGCTATGCTTTATTCCCTTTTTTAAAGTGAAGGAAGGAATAAGCGAAATTACTGTCTACTCTTTTATTTAGCATCCAAAAAGTCAAATTTTATTATTATTAATTTGACCAGCAAATCCATTTAATCTTTTTTACGGAAGATCTCATTTAGCTTAAATTTCTCTGCCAAAATAGGGATTCCACACCAGCCTATGATGGCCTCAATAATGAGAATAACACCCACTAAAAAAGCAAATAATTTGCCCAGACCCAATAACACACCAATCAATAATACAATACCAATCACCAAACGTGAAAGACGTTCATTGGATTCAAGATTGCTTGCTACATTGAACATAGATAGTATCCTCTATTAAGTCGTAATAAAAAGGCATCGCTCCCGTCAGCATTATAGCGATATTCTATGAAAAACACAGCTCAAGTAATAAATTGCCAAGCAATTGTCCCAGAACATTTAGCAGAAAAGCGTCTCGACCAAATTTTGAGTCAGTTATTTCCTGCTTATTCCCGTACGCGTTTGCAACAATGGATTCGTTGTCAACAAGTTTGGGTTGATGATGAACTCAAACGACCACGGGATAAAATAAAAGCAGGGGCTAAAATTATTATTTTAGCTAGCTTAAGTGAAGAAGTTAGTTGGGAGGCAGAAGAGCTTCCTCTTGATATTATTTATGAAGATGAAGCTTTACTTGTAGTTAACAAGCCTGCAGGATTAGTCGTCCATCCTGCCGTAGGAAATACGCATAAAACCCTCGTAAATGCTCTTTTACATTATTTACCTGAACTCAAAAAACTTCCTCGGGCTGGAATCATACATCGTTTAGACAAAGACACATCGGGTCTATTAATAATTCCTAAAATTTTAAACGCGTATAATAAATTGGTCAAACAACTACAAGCAAGAACTATGAAACGCGAATATATAGCTGTTATTCAGGGCCTATTAATCGCTGGGGGAACTATCAATGCACCTATAGGCCGTCATCCGAGATTAAGAAAAAAAATGGCTGTCACTGAGTTGTTGAATGGAAAACCAGCGGTATCGCATTATCGAGTCATAGAACGTTTTAATCATCACACACTTATTAAAGTAAAACTAGAAACAGGCCGCACTCATCAAATTCGCGTGCATATGGCTCATATCCATCACCCATTGGTCGGCGATAAAACCTATACTGGCCGCTTTCATTTACCAAAAAAAGCCAGTGAATTGCTGATTAATTGCTTGCATCATTTTCCTCGCCAAGCCTTGCATGCACAATGTTTAGGAATTATCCATCCTGTTACCTTACAACCTATGGAGTGGCATAGCCCTTTACCTGAAGACATTCATCAATTAATTAACTGTTTGCGAGAAGATAAACTGAATGCTTGATTTAATCATTCCAGAATGGCCAGCTCCACACTGGATCAAAGCTTACACAACAACTCGAACAGGTGGATTTAGTCGTGCTCCCTACAATAGTTTAAATATCGCCGCGCATGTAGGGGATAATTTGGACGATGTATCAAAAAACCGTCAATTACTAAAGAAAAAATTACATCTAAAAAAACGTATTATCTGGTTAGAACAAGTACATGGAAACACTGCTATTTCAGCTGATCACTCTCTCGATAATTTTGCGGCTGATGCTATTTATTCGAGAACAGAACAAACGGTCTGTGCCGTACAAACCGCAGATTGCTTACCATTATTAATTTGCAGCTTTAGTAGTTATTATGTCGCCGCCATCCATGCCGGTTGGAAAGGTTTAAGCAATGGTATTATAGAAACTACTATTAATGCATTAGCCTTACCGCCCAACGATATTTTAGTTTGGCTAGGTCCTGCTATTGGCCCTCAAGCTTTTATAGTCGGAGAAGAAGTTTTTCAATCGTTTGTAGACGAAGATCCGACGGCCGAAATAGCTTTTCAGCCTTTAGAAAACAAGCAATGGCTGGCAAATCTCTATAAATTGGCTCAACTACGTTTACGAAAGCTAGGAATAAACTCCATCTACGGAGGTAATTACTGTACTTTTTCCGACAAGCTTCGTTTTTTCTCATATCGGAGAGACCAAATAACAGGGCGAATGCTGAGCCTTATTTGGATAAACCTACCTTAAAAAAGAACTCCAATCTTACATTAACTTTGCCTAAAATCTCCAAGTAGAGTCACAGCAATTGAATTTTGACAAATATCTAATTATGCAGCCTGCATAGACTTAACATGCATGAGAATTGCGAATCGAGCAGAGCCACACAGACAAAAATTCAAGAACGAGCATAGGGGTATTTTCTTGAATTACGCCCAAGCCTGCCTTATACTATTGCGCAATATAAAAACAATAATAATAAATTTATGCATCGATTTTTTTCAGTTTTACTATTATGCCTGTTAACTACTCCATTATTAGCTGAACCTACCTCTAAAAATATATACTCTCAGCAATTGGATTTTTGTCAAGGCGCCGCGATAATTAAGCAACCTGAGTGTATTAACATACATGAGGATTGCGAGTTGAGCGGCAACACAGACAAAAATTCAAGTGCGAGGAGTATGGCTGTGCCTGATAAACGTTGGGGTATATTATTTTACCATAGTTGGATGACTAATAGTAATATTGGCCCAGTACTAACCGCCCAAGATGTTCATTTCAAATATGGGACGATGAACTCTATCGATTTGTCTTATCAATTAGACCCAACTAACCCTTTACGGCGTTTTTTTCGGCCTTTAGTCAGTACTGTCGAAGTCGCTGGAAATATAACCCAACGACGTGACCCCAACGGCCTCATCTATGAATTTGATCCTTACTTAAATTTTCGCTGGAAAACTTTCCCTTGGGATCATTATGTCACTACAACTTTCGCTATTGGCGATGGACTCTCATATGCAACCAGCATTCCTCTACGAGAAGAGCATGATTCGTCCAATAACAATGCTAAAAGGTTACTAAATTTTTTAGTTGTAGAAGCGACCTTTGCAGCTCCTAGCCACCCCGAATTACAATTCGTAATCAGAGCACATCACCGTTGTGGCGCTTGGGGATTATTTGGCGCCGGCAACTTAAGCTCCAATGCCGTAGGTCTAGGAATACGTTATCTATTTTAATTCTTATTCTTCAATAAAAAATTATTTCGTAGGCACTGGCGCTTTAGATATTGGATTTTCCATAACGCTTTCAATTATCGTCGTTTTTGGCAAATTTTTTAAGAAAAAAGATCCTTGGTTCATATTGGATAAAGACTCTTCACTATTATCAAAAGAAGTTGAAGTTAATGTGGTTGCTCCCAATTCTTTCATTTTTTTTTGCCAACATAAAGCCTTCTTCGCCAAATCTAACGGAGTTGAATTTCTTATACAATAATTAGCATATCCTGTAACTTTTCGAATCATTTCATAGCCTTCTAAAAAAAATTAATTCAATTAAAATATCCTAACTAATTATATCAACTATTTATTTTTTTTCAAAAAAATAAATTTAATAGGAAATGTTCTATTTTTTTTAGTTTAAACCGCACGACTTGGAAAAATCTTAACGGTTTTAATCATATTATCTTTAATCAAGATAACTTCCATCGTTTTATTTTCAAACTGAAACATAGTGCCTACTTTTGGAATAACTTCAAGCGTCTCAATAATTAATCCACTTAAAGTTTTTGGGCCGCGTAAGGGCAAATTTAAATTTAATTGACGATTTAAATCTCGTAATGCAATTCCTCCATCCACCAAGTAACTACCATCTGCTTGCAATGCAACAGCACGACGAATTAATGCCATATCCGTGGTAAATTCACCCACAATTTCTTCTAATATGTCTTCTAAGGTAATAAGACCCTGAAGCTCGCCATATTCATTGACAACTAAACCAATACGATGTTTCTCACGACGAAAATTTAACAATTGGCTATTTAATGCTGTTGCTTCAGGTATAAAATGAACCTCTTCTGCTGCTTCGATTAATACTTCTTTACTTAATTGTTGCTTACTTAAACTATTTAAAACTTTTCGAAAATGTAAAATTCCTATTATCTCATCAAGAGAATCTCGATAAATCGGTAGCCGTGTATATTCGCTCTTAATTAATTGTTTTAAAATTACGTCCCAAGGCTGATTAATATCGATACCAATAATTTCCTGCCTTGGAATCATAATATCTTCTACGGTTACTTTATTTAGCTCTAATACCTTGAGCAACATATTTTTATAACCATTAGGCATATGTCCAGTCCCCTCACGTAATAAACTTACTAATTCTTCGCGGGACAACTGTTCGACTGTCAATTTTGGAATTTTTATCCCAAATAAACGTAAGGTAGTATTTGCCATTAAATTTGTTAGCCAAACAAAGGGGTATAAAATATGCAACAAAATAATTAGAGGCCAAACGGCAAACAACGCAATCGGTTGAGGATATAAGGTTGCTAAGGTTTTCGGTGCTACTTCACAAAAAATTAATACTACAAAAGTAAGCGCTAGAGTTGCCAAAAAAACACCCGATGCCGAAAAATATTGTAATGCAAGCAACGTAACTACAGCGGAAGCAAGGATATTAGCAAAAGTTCCGCATAAAAGAATAACCCCGAGCAAACGATCGGGTCTTTTTAATAAATCCTGTACACGTTTGGCGAGCAGGTTACGCTGTCTTACGAGATGACGTAATCGATATCTATTTATCGATAACATGGCAGCTTCTGCCAATGAAAAAAAGACAGCGGCTAATAATAATAAAAATAATAAACCAACAAGAAATGCAAATGAATAATGCATGCGCTAAGGTCTCATCCTTTTAAAGATTCGGCATGAATAAAATCGTTCCTAAATAAACTATTCCAATTAAACTAGCACCAATTAAGGTCCAGCTAATCGCAATTTTACCCCGCCAACCAAAATAATTTCTCCCGATTAATAGCATTAAAAGCACTCCCCAAGCGAGGAGCGATAAAAGTATTTTTTGCCACAAATGCCGTTCAAAAACAGGATGAAATAAAATCAAACTGCTGGCCAATACTAATGTCAGTAAAACGATAGCGATAGAAATAAGCGTAAATAGATACGTTTCCATCACTTCCAAAGGTGGGAAATATTGAATAAATCCTATAGCTTGTTTATGCTTGAGCATCCACTCTTGGCTGGCCAATAGCAATGCTTGGAGTGCGGCGCTGATTAAAACAATCAGTGCAAGCGTTGATAGAAAAATATGAACAAAATCAGCATAGGACACCATCAGACTCGCTTACTCCTCAGCTAAGCTGATACAATAACAGAAATTTTTGGGTCATTCATCATGTCCTTTTTTTATAAAATCCGGCTTCTCTACTTCGTAGACTTAGTCTCATTAAAAATTACGATAAATTTAGGACTACTATAAAATCATGTTTGACAATTTAACAGCTCGTTTAAAACAATCTTTTAAAAATATTCGTGGTCAAGGTCGCTTAAGCGAACATAATATTAAGGAAAGTCTTCGTGAAGTAAAAAAAGCTTTAATTGAAGCGGATGTCGCCTATCCTGTTGTCAAAACAATTGTTGAACAAGTACGCCAAGGCGCCATTGGGCAAAAAGTCACAGAAAGCTTAGCACCAGGTCAAGCCTTTATAAAAATTGTAAGTGATACCTTAACTAGTATCATGGGGAAGGATCTATCCGAATTAAATCTTTTTACACAAGCACCAGCCATAATTATGGTAGCGGGCTTGCAAGGTTCAGGAAAAACAACAACGGTTGCAAAATTAGCCTATTGGTTAAAAGAACAAAAAAATAAATCGGTTTTAGTGACTAGTACTGATATTCATCGTCCTGCAGCTATTTTACAACTTGAAAATTTGGCCGAAAGTATAGGTGTGTTATTTCACACGAGTAACGCCTCGCAAACACCTACTCATATTGTTCAAACTGCTATCCAAGCTGCTCGAAATAAAGGGGCAGATGTCGTTATTATCGATACAGCCGGTCGCTTACATATTGATACAGCAATGATGGATGAAGTGCGCACTATCCACGCTGTTAGTAATCCCATCGAAAGCTTATTCGTGCTTGATAGTATGATGGGTCAAGACGCTGTAAAAACAGCACAGGGTTTTAACGAAGCTATCCCTCTTACTGGAATCATCCTGAGCAAAATGGATGGTGATGCACGTGGGGGAGCCGCTTTATCAGTAAAATTTACTTTAGGTAAACCAATTAAATTTATCGGCTCCGGTGAAAAAGTCACTGCACTTGAACCTTTTTACCCGGATAGAATTGCTTCGCGCATTCTTGGTATGGGCGATGTCCTTTCGTTAGTCGAAGAAGTACAGCGTCATACCGATCAAAAAGCCATACAAAAACTCAATCAAAAATTGCAAAAAGGCAAAAAATTTGATCTGGAAGATTTTTTAAATCAACTTATACAAATGGATAATATGGGAGGGATGGAGCAACTCTTAGGCAAGCTTCCCGATGGAAACAGTACTGCTTTACTCGCTAGTGCTAAAAATACACTTAATAAAAAACTAACTTCCCAGATGCAAGCAATCATCCGTTCTATGACGAAAAAAGAACGGCTTTTTCCAGATACTATCCAAGGATCCCGAAAACGGCGTATTGCCGGAGGTTCGGGGACGCAAATCCAGGATGTGAACCGACTCCTGAAACAGTTCAATCAAATGCAAAAAATGATGAAGCGTTTCTCTAAGCCTGGCTCCATGAATAAACTTCTACAAGGGCTACAAAATCACTACCCTCGATAAAACCTCTAGAAACTCGAATGAAGCCCTTCCCAAATTAATAAAATTTGCGTAGAATCCGGGCTGGTTTCAATCTAAGCTAGCTCATTCAATTGAGCGTTTAAATAGACAGTAAAAATAGAGAGGAAAATTTATTCCATGGTTATCATTCGTTTAGCACGAGGAGGCCGCACAAAACGCCCCTTCTACCACATTGTTGTAACAGATAGCCGAAATCCGCGTGATGGCAGCTATATTGAACGTTTAGGTTTTCATAACTCTGTTGCTGTAGGGAAAGAAGTAGCATTACAGATTGCAGAAGACCGAGTTAATTATTGGGTGTCCCAAGGGGCTAAAACTTCAAAGCAAGTACAAAATCTCCTGAAAAAAGCTAAAAATGGAGCAAATAGCCCTAAGAAAACTGAGGCCCAGGCGGAAGCTGCTTAATACATCCACCTTTCCTGAAATTTACTAAGACCACCTCTCTGTATTAGATGCTAGATAAAGTACTGTTGTAATCAATCAAAGAGGCAAAGATGACAAAAAAAAAGGTCTTAGTAGGGACTATCGGAAAACCTTATGGTGTCAAAGGATGGGTTAAAATAAATTCCTATACAGAACCTGTCAGTAATATCCTTGATTATCAACCCTGGTATTTAGAAGCACCCAGTAAACCTTCTTCTCCTCCTATCCTAATTGAAATAATAGATAATTGCCTTCATGGTCAACAGATAGTAGCGCTACTCGCAAACTGTATAACACCTGAATCAGCATGTCTTTATACAAATTATAAAATCTATGTAGATCGAGAAAAGTTCTTTCCCTTAGCAGAGCAAGAGTACTATTGGACAGATTTAGAAGGCTTAAAAGTCTATACTTGTGAAAACGCTTATCTCGGCATAATCCAAGCTATCTTTGCTACGGGTGCTAATGATGTATTAGTGATCACTGATAAAAAAAGACATTTAGTTCCATTTTTATTAGATCAAACCATTAAGTCTATCGATTTAGAGAATAAAACGATGATAGTCGATTGGGACGCTGAATTTTGATGGATATTCAGATTATTAGCCTATTTCCTGAAATGTTTACTCCTTTAAATTTGAGTATACCTGGACGTGTACAAAAAAAAGGGCTATTAAAAATATCTTATTTAAATCCTCGGGATTTCACACAAGATAAGCATAATACTGTAGATGATCGTCCCTATGGAGGCGGGCCTGGAATGGTTATGAAGTTTGAGCCATTATTAGCTGCGATAAAGATGGCTAAATTACGTCAAGAGACTTTATATCCAGCCCCTTTAGTTAGTTATTTATCGCCTCAAGGAAAAAAATTTGATCAAATAGCTGCTCAAGAATTAAGCCAACGTACAGGACTTGTCCTAATCGCAGGTCGTTATGAAGGCATCGATCAGCGTCTTATTAACTGTGAAGTCGACGAGGAATGGTCTCTAGGAGATTTTATTTTGAGTGGTGGCGAACTTGCGGCTATGTGTCTTATTGATAGCATAGCCCGTCTATTACCAGGAGCATTAGGTCATCTGGAATCTGCGTCACAAGATTCATTTAGCTCGGCTCTACTAGATTACCCGCATTATACACGCCCTGCAAAGCTAGATGGTCAAGATGTTCCGGAAGTTCTGCTACAGGGGGACCACTCCGCCATTGCTCGTTGGCGTTTAAAACAAGCTTTGGGACAAACCTGGCAACGTCGACCAGATTTATTAAAAAAGCATATACTTAGCGAACAAGAGCAGGTATTATTGGCCGAATTCATCCGTGAAAATAGCGAATAAAATTTGGAGTTAGCGATGAGCAATCTCATACAAACTATTGAAAAAGAACAAATGCAATCAAAAAAGGACATTCCCGACTTTCGTGCGGGAGATACAGTCGTAGTCAAAATTAAAGTCAAAGAAGGTACACGCGAACGATTACAATCCTTTGAAGGTGTTGTTATTGCGCGACGAAATCGTGGATTCAACTCCGCATTTACTGTAAGAAAGATCTCACATGGCGAAGGAGTGGAACGAGTTTTTCCTCTTTATAGCCCTTTAACGGCTAGCATAGAAATTAAAAGACGTGGTGATGTTCGAAAAGCAAAACTATATCATTTACGCAACCTACGTGGTAAAGCGGCGCGTATTAAAGAAAAATTAGTAAATACCCTGCAAGCTTCTATTTCAACAAAAGAAGATGCTAGTAACAACGATCCTATAGAGTAGATATCAATCTTTGCCAACAATTTTTTCAATATTGTTGGCAATTCAAAGTTTTAGACTCCTTTAAAAGATAATATCGCTTTTATGTTTTATAAAGCTATAGTTCAAACTCCTATTGGTAAGCTTGGAATATCCACTTTGGGTCAATTATTAATCCGGCTTGATTTTTTAACCGATGATAGAGTATTAATTACCCCTAATGAAGAAATTATAGAAAACATCGTAAGTCAGCTTAATCAATATTTTCGATGCCCAAGCTTTGAGTTTAATATCCCCTACCAACTCCAAGGGACTCCTTTTCAAACTAAGGTTTGGCAAGCATTAAGTAATTTGCCTATACAAACAACTGTTAGTTACGGTGCTCTCGCCAATAAATTAAAAACAGGTGCGCGAGCTATAGGTAATGCTTGCCGAGCAAACCCTCTTCCAATACTAATCCCATGTCATCGTGTTTTGGCTCAAGGAAATATAGGTGGCTATAAAGGAAAAGAAATATCTATTAAAAAATGGTTGTTAAATCATGAATTTTATTCCAGTACATTTTAAACTGGATTAGAATTCGAAATATATTTTCACTTTAATAATCAAATGAAAATTTGTTTATTTATTAATTTCTTTCAAGCTTCCTCAAATTCATTTCTCAGCTCCTGTAAGTCTTTACTCAAAAGTGTGTAAGTTAAGACTGAAGCCGCCAAACGCCCATTGTAATAAATTATAACTTTGTTACTCTAAGTAGTGTGTGTTGTTAATGATCTAATCAAGGACTTAATTTCCAGAAATAATCTAAAGAATAGATTACTGACGTGGAAATTAATTAGCAAATCCTTATGTTATGTGGAATAGATAAGGATGTCTACACTACAAGGATGTAGTGTTAGCAAGGATGCTACAAGGACGTTATTAACACAGATATACCCCCTTGGGCCGTTTTACGGCCCTTTTTAATTTATCACATGAATTTTTGTCAGTGTTTTCATCAATCGATAACAATAAATATTTAAAAACTTTTATCTTTCAATGTATTAATCTTGCCAAAAATGATGATTTCTTTCATAGTAAGTCTCTGCTTGAATATTATAAGAATGAGCATTTAATTTTAATGTAATAGCTCCTTCGGTCGCTGTATTGTAGATTTTAGAACCTAAACGTTGATAACGATTTAATACGATTTTATGCGGAAATTTAAATCGATTATGAAAACCCGTTGGGAACAAAGCATAGGCTGGTTGTACATAATTTAAAAATTCTATGCTTGAAGAAGTTTTACTACCGTGATGGGGTACTATTAATACTGTGCTTTGCAAAGATTTTTGCTTTGAATGAACAAGATAGTTTTCTGCAGCTTTTTCTATATCACCCACTAATAAAATACTTTGTAATTGGTTACTAATTTTTAGTACGCATGAACTATTATTACCTAGATAGTCTAGATTCGAGGGTGGGTATAAAATCTCGAAATTAATTCCATCCCATTGCCAGCGCATCTGTTCTTCGCACAAATTTACGATTCTTGGAAGAAATTTTTTAGGAATACTACTCAGTATTTTATCTACTTGTATTTGTTTTAAAATAATCGTCGCTCCACCACTATGATCATTATCACCATGACTAATCACCATCATATTCACTTTATGAACACCGATTGTTTGTAAAAAAGGAAGTAAAACCAATTTTCCTGTATCAAAGGATGGGCTTAGGCGAGGACCCGTATCATAAATCAGGACATGATGTTGAGTACGAACTACACTAGCTAAACCCTGACCCACATCGAGAAGATGAATCCAAATATCACCATATTGTGGCCCCAGACTTTCTCCAAAAAATAAAGGTAATAGCCAAATGAAACCTAAACAACGAGTTGGTGTTCCTCTAGGCGCCAAAATTAACAATATGCCAATTATACTTGAAGCTAAAATCCAGCGATTTGATAAATAGGCATAATATTGAGAAAAAGGTATTCCTGAAAAAAAATTGAGTAATCTCCAAAGTAACTCAAGTAATTTTTCTACGAAAATTAAGATATTTTTTCCAAGAACAGCGCTTACTAAACTAAGTAAGCTACCTAATAAACTAAGCGGTAAAATTAAAAAGCCAATAGCAGGAATGGCTATTAAGTTAGCAATAAAACTAATCCAAGAAATTTGCTGAAAAAATAATAAAGATAAAGGAATCAGTCCTAAGCTTAAAGTTAATTGTATTCGACACCAAACTCGCCAATTTTTTAATGGCTTCATGCGATTTGAGACAGCATAAAAAATTAATATAACTGCTATGAAAGATAACCAAAAACTTGCTGAAAGGACTGCAAAAGGTTCTATTATTAAAATAATTAATAATGTTAAATGAAATGAATGCCAACTAGTAAGATAGCGCCGTTTGATTATCGCCAATGAAAATATAGATAACATCAGTAAAGCACGCTGGGTCGGAATAGCGAAACCCGCTAAAGCACTATAAAAAATAGTTAATAATAACGTTAATGCGCTAGCAATTTTCGGTGCTGGAATATACAAAATAACAACGGATATACGACAGAAAGTAAAACGAACTATCCAATAAATAATTCCTGCAATAAAAGCAAGATGTAAACCTGCAATAGCAAATAAATGATTTGTCCCAGTACCACGCATTACTCGCCATTGTTCATCAGTAATTTCACAACGCATTCCTGTCGTTAAAGCATTTATAAGTCCTATTAAAGGGTAAGCTTGTAGCGCTTTTTTTACATTTGTATTAATTTTTTGACGTAGCGTATCGATAAAATAATATACATTTGTTCGTTGAATTAGGTGTAGGGGTGATTTTTCTAATAGATAACCTGTAGCACAAATGTTTTGTTGAAACAACTCGGCTTGATAGTCAAAGCTACCAGGGTTCCAAAAAGCGCGGGGACGACGTAGACGCAAAGCAAATTGCCAGATATCTCCTTTTTTAAAATTAGTTAATACATTTAAATTTTTGTAAAAATACCCTTTAATTCGTACAGGTATGGGATACCGTAAAGATTCTGAGGTCTCAAGCTTTTGTATAAGAAAGTCAAAACGCACGACATTCGAGAAATTCTCTGGAATAGTTATTATTCTTCCTTTTGCAATTAGCCTCTTACCTTCCAATATTTTTGGCAATTGTAAAGCAAGTTGTTGATGAGCAATTATTAATGACCAAGAAAAACCTAAACAACAAGCAACAAAAAATAAAATCCAATTTGCAAAAAAAAGTCGTTTAAAAAAAGCTAAAGTAATTAAAATTATACTAAATAATATTAGCAAATAGGCTAGTTTTACCGTAGGTAAATGCGAGAAATGTGTAATCCATACCACACCGATTAAAAACCCTAACGTCCAGCGGGCCATATTCTTTTATTTAGAGATAACTTATCTTATTGTATATTTTTTTTAAATTTATTTAAAAACACCTTTATAGTAATAAAAAATAATATTTAATATTATTTTTTATTTAAACCATTATCTTGTATACTTAATAGCTATATCTAAAGTTAAATAGATAAATTAAAAACAAACTAAATTAGTTTAACAAGGAGTGTTCGTATGCAAAAATCAACTGATCTTAATAAAAGAGTCTCTGATAAATCTAGTTCTGAAAATACTATTCAAAAATTACCTACAGAAACTTCCTCTAATTCTTCTGAAAAAACAACTTCTAACGAAAAAAAAGGATTTTTTAATCTCTTTCAAAGATTAAGATGCTCAAATACTAATCTTGAAGACGATAAAAGTGAAGTCGTCTTCAAAGTACCTGAATTTAGACCTAAATAAAGATTGTTTAAAATAGATAAAAATATTTTTATTAATAATTTGCATTTAATGTAAAATAATTTTTAACGGTACAGCTAAAACCATAACAAAGCTAGCAACTAATCCTGCTGCTGGGATAGTTAATATCCATGCCCACATAATTCGTCGTATAGTGGGCCAATGGGTATTGAGCCAACCATTTGTTGAGCCTACTCCAAGAATCGCTCCTGTCACTGT
Organism: Rickettsiella endosymbiont of Rhagonycha lignosa; assembly: GCF_964031165.1. NCBI lineage: Bacteria > Pseudomonadati > Pseudomonadota > Gammaproteobacteria > Legionellales > Coxiellaceae > Rickettsiella > Rickettsiella endosymbiont of Rhagonycha lignosa. Next base: position 1,352,297 of record NZ_OZ035011.1, read on the forward strand.
ATGCGTAGTAGAAACAGGAATACCCAAATCGGTAGCTGCAAATAACGTGAATGCAGCACCTGTTGCTGCGCATCCGCCACTTAAAGGAGTTAATTGGGTTATTTTATTTCCTAAGGTATGCACAATACGCCAACCTCCGATAAGTGTTCCCAATCCCATTACGAAATTACAAGAAATAATTACCCAAAATGGAACATAAAAATGTCCATTCAAAAGACCTGTAGAAAATAATAATACAGCGATAATACCCATTGTTTTTTGGGCATCATTACCACCATGGCCTAAACTTAATAAACCTCCTGCAACAAATTGAGCGCGTTTAGCCCAACATTGAGTCTTATCGGGATTTATATCTTTCAGAAAAAAATGTGTTAATTTTATCAACAACCAACTAATTGATAACCCCAACAAGGGTGACAAGACTATTGCTATCAATACAGGTAGCAATCCATGCCAATTTAAAACATGCCAACCTCCTGCCACTAAAGCTGCACCGACCAGTCCTCCTATTAATCCATGAGAAGAACTTGATGGTAACCCAAAATACCAGGTTAAAAGATTCCAAATAATTGCGCCCATTAGAGCCGCAAAAAGCACATAAGGGGTAATGATATTAGGTTCGATAAGACCTGAGCCTATAGTGGTCGCAACACTTAGATGAAAAAATAAGAACGCAATAAAATTAAAAAATGCCGCCCATAATACCGCTGTTAAAGGCTTTAAAACCTTTGTTGCAACCATAATAGCGATAGAGTTTGCCGCATCATGAAAACCATTAATAAAGTCGAAGATAAATGCTAAGACAATAACGAAATAAATAAATACCAAAGTGCTCGTCATAAAGCATTCTTTCCATCACCAAAACTTGGCGTCAAGTATACACGACGTTGGTAGGGTTGGCACTCTGACGACGTTAAATCAATTTTATAAAAAATAGATATTGAATTATATTTCATATGGGAATTTATAATTAGTGAAAAAACTTATTGTGTTTATACTCTTCGCACTTGAATTTTTGTCTGCCGCTCAATTCGCAATCCTCATGTATTTTGTACATTCTGGTTGCTTCATTCTCACGGTACCTTGCCAAAAATCCAATTGCTGTGAGTATACTTCAGTTATTTTTAATTCCTAAAATTCTATAGTTCATCCTTTAAATTCCACCTCTTATTTCCTATAGTAACCCTTTAATGTAGAATTATATCTTATGTTATCGCTTATTGAATTAATTCAACAACTTGTTGCTCGACCTTCAGTTACTCCAGAAGATGAAGGTTGTCAAACTATTTTATGTCAGCACTTAAAGCGCCTAGGTTTTGCGATTGAACACTTACCATTTGCGGATGTCAATAATTTTTGGGCTAAACGTGGAAAAGAATCACCTTTATTTGTTTTTGTTGGGCACACTGATGTCGTTCCCACTGGCCCATTAAATAAGTGGGATAGCCCTCCTTTTGTACCTAGCATTCGCAATGGACAACTTTTTGGTCGTGGTAGCGCTGATATGAAAGGAAGTCTCGCTGCGATGTTAGTGGCTTGTGAAAAATTTATTGATGAACATCCTAATCATAGTGGCTCTATAGGATGGTTAATTACTAGTGATGAAGAAGGCCCTAGTGTCAATGGCACAGCAAAAGTAGTTGAAACACTTAAAAACAGACACGAAAAAATAGATTACTGTTTAGTTGGCGAACCTACCTGCGAAAAAAAATTAGGAGATACTTTAAAAGTAGGTCGCCGTGGATCCTTATCGGCCCATTTGATCATTAAAGGGAAACAAGGTCATATTGCTTACCCTCAATTAGCTGAAAACCCTATCCATCGCTTTAACCCAAGTCTAGCCGAATTATTGGGTATCAACTGGGATGAAGGAGTATCCTATCCTAGTTTTCAACCAACTAGCTTACAAGTTTCTAATATTCATGGTGGCACTGGTGCTGGAAATGTTATTCCAGATAACATAGAGGTTAAGTTTAATTTTCGTTACTCCCCAGCAACCACCGCAAAAAAATTAGAAAATACAGTAGAAAATATTTTAAAAAAACATCATCTAAAATATCAAATCACTTGGCAACATGGAGGACTTCCTTTTCTAAGTTCTTCAGGGCAGTTACGTTTAGCCTGTCTAGATGTTATAGAAAAACTTACAGGAATTACACCTATAATTTCTACAACAGGAGGCACCTCTGATGCTCGTTTTATTGCGCCCTTAAAAGCAGAGATTGTTGAGTTTGGTCCATGCAATCGTACTATTCATCAAATTAATGAATGCGTCTCTATTAATGATCTTGAACAATTAGCTTTAATTTATAAAGAAATTTTGAAGAAAACTCTGTGTGTATAAAGATAAATCAGTAAAACACGGGCAAAAAAAAGCAGCCTTTAAGGCTGCTTGCGGTTAATCGTTAGTGTTCTCTATTATGAAAGAAACTGCGATTTTGATAACCATGATGGATCAGGATAGTAAGCAAATACTAGCGTTCCGTTCTTAATCGAATGGATTAATGAATCGGCAACTGCTGGACTGACTGCAAAACAACCCCAACTTCGTCCCAGACGACCATGCTGCTGCGCAAATTGCGCCGTTGCATAATCTGCCCTATGGACTACGATATCACGAGCTTCCGCCCTATCGTTAAATCCTTTTTCTAGACCTTTTAACCTTAATGAATAGCCGTGTTTACCCTGATAAGTTGATTCAGTTAAAAACACACCTAAGCTTGATTCTAAACTTCCTGGTCTATCTGAGAAGGAAGTTGCATAGTTGCCGCCACTGTTCTGTCCGTGGGCAACGTAATCATTAAAAAGCACAGAGTTGTTATTAAGGTCTAATACCCACAATCTGCGTGCTGTTGATGGCTTAGTATAATCAATAATCGTTAGAATATGTTGATTGTCTAAACCTTCCTGTCTGGCCTTGTTATAAGCCTCTAAACCTAATTGTAATACTTTAGGATTAAGACCTGGAGCTTGCTTACTGAACTGCTGCAGCTCAGCTTGCACGTTAGCGTCCTGGCTTACTGGACTAGCATTAACAGTCATCACGAAGAGACCACTGGCTAGCAGTAATAAACTTGTTATTTTCTTTAATATCACTATATAACCCCCCCTCTGCTTATTTAGCAGAAGAAGACCACTATAGCATAATTCGTACAATTTTTGAACGTTTTAGCCCTGTTTTATTAGATAAAAGGCTTACATTTATATTTTAGAATGTAAGCCTAAGGGAAGACAGAAATTTAGGTTAAAACCCTTATTGAGAAAACCTCACTCTAAGCGTTTCATGCGTTAAAAGCGTTAGATGAGAAATTTTCAGTAAATAGTCCTTTTATGCTCAAATTCGCAGATTAAAGGATTCTATTTTATCTATATTCTACATAGAACAATTAAAGATTTTAAACTGAGCTTAAATTTTTAAGCTGTATTTATTGTTATAATCAAATATTAGATTAATTTTCTTCTTTGGTTTCGCGATAGAAATTATTTCATTTTTCGTGGTCTGCCTCGCTTACGTATGGTGCCTGTTTTAGCTATATTGAGCTGAGAGGCTCTTCCTCGACCCTTTGTCGTTAACATTCTTTTCATTCTTTTTCGATTTCCTTTAGCCTTTGCAACTGCTAAAGCCTTGAAATTAGCTTCCATTTTTTTATGTTCTATTTTAACAACTTTTTCAAGTGCTTTTTGATAAGCATCTTGCTCTGCAATTTTTAGTTTTTCTTTGAAATTAGCTTTCAACATAGCAATCTTGGCGCGTAAGGCTTTTTGTGTCATACGCGCGTTTAGAGCAGCTTTACTTCGTTGCATTTTTTTAGCAGAACTTAAGGGTGGTCTACCTCGTTTAGTTTTTGTTTGTGTTTTAATATTCGTCATATGTATTCCTTAGAGTTAAAATAATATCAATAAATATATATACTTTTCGCACTTGTATTTTTGTCTGTGTTGCCGCTTAACTCGCAATCCTCATGGTTATTCTATAAAGATTGCTGTATGACGCGGCATTTGACAAAAATCCCATTACTTTGAGTATACCTTCTTAAAATTAAGGTCATATTAAATAATATTTTCTTTAATTAAGAAGTATAAACCTAAATAGACATTCTATTATATAATATTTTATCATTATTAAAAAATTCAGCTTTTTTATTAACATTTTTTAATTGCCAAATTTCTAATTTATATAAATAGATAATTATTTATGGGGATTTCACTATCTTTTTTCAATAGCTATATAATTTCTTTGCGTACTTCCAATATACAATTGTCTAGGTCTTGCAATGCGAAGTTTTGGGTCAGCCATCATTTCTTCCCATTGTGAAATCCAACCTACCGTGCGAGCTAATGCAAAAATTACCGTAAACATATTGGTAGGAATTCCTAAAGCACTTAAAGTAATACCTGAATAAAAATCTACATTAGGATATAATTTTCTTTCAACAAAATAAGGATCTTCTAAAGCAATTTTCTCTAAAGCTAATGCAAGTTTAAATAAAGGCACTTCTTTTTGCCCAGTTTCTTCCAATACATCATGACATGTTTTTTTCATCACTGATGCTCGCGGATCGTAATTTTTATATACACGATGTCCAAAACCCATTAATCGAAAGGGATCATTGGGATCTTTTGCCTTGTCGATGTAATGGTTAATACGAGAAATGTCTCCTATTTCAAGCAGCATATTTAAGCACGCTTCGTTGGCACCGCCATGAGCAGGTCCCCATAAGGCGGCTATCCCTGCAGAAATGCAAGCATAGGGATTAGCACCTGTTGAGCCAGCCATTCTAACGGTAGATGTAGAAGCATTTTGCTCATGATCAGCATGTAAAATAAAAATTTTATCTAAAGCCTTTGCCAACACTGGGTTAGGTGGATTCTTTTCAGTTGGAACCCCAAACATCATATGCATAAAATTTTCTGCATAATTTAAATGATTCAGAGGATACATAAAAGGCAATCCTGTCGCATACTTGTAAGACATAGCGGCAAGAGTTGGCATTTTAGCAATTAATCTTAATGCGGCTAATTTACGATGTTCTTTATTATGAATATCCAACAAATCGTGATAGAAAGCAGATAAAGCTCCAACTACACCCAACATAATTGCCATGGGATGAGCATCTCTACGAAATCCATGAAAAAAATGACGTAGCTGCTCATGTACCATGGTATGTTGATTAATTTCTTCATTAAAATTCTGTTTTTGAGTTTGATTAGGTAACTCACCATGAAGTAATAAATAAGCAACTTCTATAAAATCTGATTTTTCTGCAAGTTGATCAATCGAATAGCCGCGATAAAGTAAAATACCTTTATCACCATCAATAAAAGTTATTTTAGAAGAACAGGAAGCAGTAGATAGAAATCCTGGATCATAGGTAAATCGATTAACTTTTGCCAATTGAGTCACATCTATGACATCAGGTCCTAAGGTTGCTTTGCAAATCGGCAAATTAACAGGCGCTAAGTCATTAACAGTTAAAGTTGCCATGGAAGAAGACAAATCTTTAGCAGTTACTTCCGCAGATTGAGTCATAATAGCCTCTAAATTTATAAATTTAATTTCATCACAAACTATACTAGCAATTATCTAAAAAGCGGGGTGATATATAACAAAGATAAAATACTGATGTCAATTTCGGCAACTTAATAAGATTTAATCAAATTATTAGAAAGTCGTGCTAGATTTATGCTAGATTAACGATATTGTGCAAACTATTCAACAATTAACTGTAACAAATGACTATTCAGGCCAGAGACTCGACAATTTTTTAATGTCGCGGTTAAAGGGCTTACCTAAAAGTCGTCTTTATCGAATCATAAGAAAAGGCGAATTACGCATCAACAAAAAAAGAGTAAAGCCCGATTATCGTTTACAAGAAGGAGATATTATTCGGATCCCCCCCCTACGACTTGCCCCCCGTACTCCAAAAAATATTTTAAATGCAAACTTAGCTGCGCTACTTGAAAAAGCAATTATTTTTGAAGATAAACATTTTTTAGTCCTTAACAAACCTAGTGGTATGGCCGTCCATGGTGGAAGCGGGATACATTTAGGGGTCATAGAAGCTTTACGCCTATTGCGACCACAATTGAAATTCTTGGAATTAGTTCATCGCTTGGATCGTGACACTTCAGGTTGTTTACTACTCGCTAAAAAAAGTAGTATTTTAAAGGAATTACATGAATTATTACGTTCGGGTCAGATGAAAAAGACTTATATTGCCCTAGTAGCAGGACATTGGCCTAAATCGTTACGAAAAGTCGACGCTCCGTTATATAAAAATCAATTACAATCCGGAGAACGCATCGTACTTGTTCAAGCAGAGGGCAAAAGTTCGCTAACTGAATTTTCTGTACAACATTATTATGTTGAATCCACATTAATCGCAGCAATGCCCATCACTGGCCGCACCCACCAGATTCGCGTTCATGCTCAATTTGCCAAACACCCTATTATTGGAGACGAAAAATATGGAGAAAAAGAAATCAATAAAAAAATGCGTCAACTAGGCTGTAAACGACTTTTTTTACACGCTAGTCAGCTTGAGTTTACTTTAGGTTCGACAGGAAAAACTATAACGCTAGCTGCCAAATTGCCAGAAGATTTAAATCAAGTTTTGAAAAATTTAACCTCTTTACCGAGTTTATAGGTATTTCATTTTTGACTGTTTTTCTTTAATTCGGCAAAAATATGTCTGCGAACTTCATCAACATCAGCATGGCCATTGATTGATATATAGCAAGGCGCATCCGGATCACCGCTACGTTGCCATTCTTTGTAATAGAAAAGTACTGGTTTGGTTTGTTGATGATAAATGCGCAAACGTTCGCGTATAGTTGCTTCTTTATCATCATTTCGTTGAATGAGTGGTTCTCTTGTTATATCATCTTTATTCGGGACTTTTGGAGAATTATGTAATATATGATAAATACGGCCCGAACCGGGATGAATGCGTCGTCCACTGAGACGTTTTACAATTTCATCATCCTCAATCTCAATTTCTATAACAAAATCAATAAAAATACCGTTAGATCGTATCGCCTCCGCTTGAGGTAAAGTACGTGGAAATCCATCAAATAAAAAACCATTCGCACAATCTGCTTGCTGAATACGTGATTCGACTAATTCAATAATAACCTTATCAGAAATTAATTGACCTGCATCCATCAAAGCCTTGATTTGAAGTCCCACAGGGGTACCTTGGATAGCGGGATCGCGTAGTATATCTCCAGTAGAAATTTTGGGGATATGATAAAAAGTCGTTAAAAACTCTGCTTGGGTGCCCTTTCCCGCCCCGGGTGGCCCTAGTAAAATAATGTTCATCTTCTATTCTTATCTCAGTAAGTGTCTAAACTTCATCTACAAAAAAGCCGGATTCGGACTAGCCAGAAGTCTAAAAATATGTTTTTATCACTATCTGATTTTTCCAATCTATAGTGAAAAATCAAAACCAGGATTGTTTCTGTAAGTAACTATAACAAACCAGATCAATCAAAAAAAGTTTCCAGAGAGTCTACTATAAAAAGAGATAAAACATGTAGAATCTTTTTTAGGAAATATACCCGTTCTACTGTTCAATACTAAGAACATATCAGAAAACATGATTTTTTGCGTATCACAAGATCTTTTGCAAAGAGTATACATTAAAAGGGCTTTATCCCATCAAACATTATGCTGATCCTATGAATACTTTTGTTTTTGATATTGAAACAATTCCTGACATAAAGAATGGCCGAGTTCTTTATAAGATAGATAGTGAAAAAAACGATCGGGAAGTCGCTAATATAATGTTAGCTAAACGCCAAGAAAAAACCGGTAATTCAAGTTTTCTTCCTCATCATTTGCAACGTATCGTGGCTATTTCTGTTGCATTGCGCACTAAAAATCAATTTAAAATTGGGTCCTTGGGTAATATCGATTCAGATGAACCTGCTCTTATAGAAGCATTTTTCAAATGTATTGAGAAATATTTACCCATCTTAGTATCCTGGAATGGTAGTGGCTTCGATCTACCTGTTTTACATTACCGGGCATTATTATACGGAATCAGTAGTCCTAGTTATTGGAATATAGGTAATGACGATGCCAGTTTCCGTTGGAATAACTATTTGAGTCGCTATCATTATCGACATACGGATTTGATGGATGTATTAGCTGCCTATCAAGGCCGTGCAAATGCCCCCCTGACAGATATTGCTATCATGTTAGGTTTGCCCGGCAAACTAGGTATGGATGGTAGCCAAGTTTGGGATTATTTTTTAGATGGAAAATTAGCAGCCATCCGAGATTATTGCGAAACAGATGTATTGAATACTTATTTAATCTATCTTCGTTTTGAATTAATACGAGGAACTTTCTCTTTTGAAACTTATCAAAAAGAATGCGCTTATGTACGTGAAAAAATTACTGAAGAAAATAAACCCCATTTTAAACAATTTATAGAAGCATGGAAAATTTAAAAACTTTCTCTACCAATACGACTCCTATTGTCATTACAGGCATTTCTCATGAAGGTCGTGGAATTGCACATATTAATGGCAAAATCACCTTTATCGAGAATGCTTTACCTGGAGAAACCGTTCTAATCTCCTATAGTAAAAAACGACGTTCCTATGATGAAGCAAAATCTATTCAGGTTTTAAAAGCCTCAATGGATAGAATTCAACCAGGCTGTCTACATTATGATAGCTGTGGTGGCTGTAGCCTACAGCATTTAAGTAACCAAGCTCAATTGCAACATAAAGAAAAGACACTTGTTGATCAACTCAGCCATTTCACTGAAATCAAACCTAAATCATTATTACCTCCACTTACCGGTGCGAGCTGGGGCTATCGTCGACGTGCACGCCTTGGGGTTAAATTTGTTACTAAAAAGCAAGCAGTGTTAGTTGGCTTCCGCGAAAAAAATGGACGTTATCTTGCACAATTAGAAACTTGTAAAACCTTAGATCCAAGAGTTGGTCAACTTTTAGTCCCTTTACAGCAACTTATTCATAAACTAAATGCATTTCAAGCTATCCCACAAATTGAAGCGGCACTCGGTGATGAGATACTGGGCTTAGTTTTTCGACATCTCACCCCTTTAGACAACTCTGATCAAATGCAACTCAAAAACTTTGCTGAACAGCATCAAATCCAACTTTATCTACAGCCCGGCAATGAAAATAGCACGCATTGCATTTGGCCAGCAGATCCTAAATTATTAAGCTATCGTTTGGAAAATAAAGGTTATAAACCTCTAGAGCTCTTATTCGAGCCTAAACATTTCATACAGATTAACGCAGACATCAATCAAGCAATGATTCAACGAGCTATGGAATTGCTCTCACCTAATTTCAGCGATCGGATATTGGATTTATTCTGCGGATTAGGTAATTTTAGTTTACCTCTAGCCACACGATGCCATTTCGTCGTAGGCATTGAGGGATATGCAGAACTCGTAGAACGGGCAAAAGCCAATGCTAAACATAATGATATTAACAATACACAATTTTATACAGCTGATTTAACAAGTTCTATATTAAAAGAAGCTTGGGCTCAACAAACTTTCAACAAGATTCTATTGGATCCACCCCGCTCTGGAGCTTTGGAAATCATTTCGCAAATTGCAAATTGGAATGTTGAGCGTATTGTGTATGTATCCTGTAATTCTGCTAGTCTGGCTAGAGATGCGGGAGAATTAGTAAAACAAGGTTATAGTTTAGAAAAAGCCGGAATAATGGATATGTTCCCGCAAACTCATCATTCAGAAGCAATTTGTTTATTTACTAAATAGGTTGTATGAATAAACTAAACAGCACATTTCTCAAAAATTTTTTGTTTTTGATAGGGATACTTTGCAGTACGATCTTATTAATAAACCCGACGAAAAGTTTTGCCTATTATGATGAAAATGGCCAAAATTCATCGCTTTCATCCATTCAACAAAACCTGAATAACATATTAAGTCATTTTAGGGGCTTTAATACCGGTGTTTCCATACAGTCTTTATCCACCGGAAGAGTGTTATATCAGTATAATGCCAATCGGGGCTTTGTTCCGGCCAGTACCTTAAAATTATTTACTGGTATTGCTGCTTTGGATTATTTAGGACCTCATTTCCAATTTAAAACGCGCTTTTTAACCAACTCTGGAGCACGAATTCATAATGGTGTCTTAACTGGAAATTTGTATATTAAATTTAGTGGCGATCCTTATTTAACGCTCGAGGATCTCAAAGACATGTTAGAGACTTTAAATGAACGACATATAAATAGGGTCCAAGGTAATATTGTTATTGATGATACTGTCATCGATCGGAGTACCTGGCCTCCAGGACGTGTCATTGACGATAGAATTTTTTGTTATGCAGCCCCTGTAACCGCTACCATCATCAATCGCAATTGTTTTAGTGTTAGTGTTAAACCTAATCGTTTACTACATCCCACCATTATAAAAAGTAATAGTAATTTAGGTATCGTTATTGATAATCAAGCCGTCACAAAACGTTTAAGACAGAGGGGTTACTCATTAGATTTAAAACCGAATGCAGCTAGCAAAAATCACTATACTTTAAGAGGCTATCTTTCCCCTAAAATGGGTCCTTTATCATTTGCGGTTGCCTTGCAAAATCCAAATTTAGCCACCTACGATATTGTGGTGGGATTATTAAGAAAATACTCTATCCGCTATTCCAATTTAATCTATGGAAAAACTCCTCCTCTCGCTAAATCCTTAGCTGAAAATAGCTCTCCTGAACTTGCTTTTTTAATAAAAAATATGTTAAAAAAGTCAGATAATCTTATTGCAGATAGTTTATTAAAAAAACTAGGGGAACAGTATTTTTCAGTGCAAGGTAGTTGGAAAACCGGTAGGAACGCTGTTCAAGCTATTCTTGCCAGCAAAACAGATATTGATTTCAAGCAACTAGTGATGGTAGATGGCTCCGGTCTATCTCGAAACAATATAGTCACACCTAATGCCTTTGTTAAATTATTAAATTTCGCTTATACACAATTACCTGATAGTGATTTGTTTTTTGAATCCTTACCACAATCAGGAATCGATGGTACATTAAAACATCGTCTAGGTGGTCCTGCATTAGGTAGGATACACGCTAAAACGGGAAGCATGCACGGAATAAGTAGCTTAGCAGGTTATGTTCGAACCGCTAATAATCAAGTTCTAGCTTTTTCTATTTTAATTAATGATCCAGTTCAAGGTAAAAATAATCAAGGGGGTTATCGCTTACTAGAAAATCGAATTTGTGAGTTTTTAGCTAGAAGTTATATATAAAATAAATATTCAGCTCAAAACCAAGTTTACTTAAGTTAGTTGATTTTTCTAAATTTTTTAGAGCTGCAAACTAAAAATAAGGATAATTGAAAATGGTTAAAATAAAAAATTCGCTCTACTTGAATAATGATGGCAGTATTAATTTAGAAACATGGCTACATCATGCCGCAATGCAACGTAGTCAAGAAGATTTCAAATTGATTCGACAAGCTTCTATTTTAAGTCAAATTGTGGGCGAATCAAAAACAACGCCTACGCATGTCTCTTGCTTACAGCAAGGCCTCACTATGGCCGAAATTCTGTTAGATTTACATTTAGATAAAGAAACTATTGCTGCTTCCTTAATTTATAGTTGCGTAAATTATGCTGAGTTGTGTTTAGAAACGGTCTATGAACATTTAGGACCCAATGTAGCTAAAATAATCGAAGGCGCTAAACAAATGAACGCCATTCGTATGGCCAATACTGCAGCTAATCTTCATCAAGCACAATTAGAAAATATTCGAAAAATGTTACTTGCAATGGTAGAAGACATGCGAGTTGTTCTTATTAAACTCGCAGAACGTACCGCTACTATGCGAACGCTGGATATGTTAGATCGCAAAGCAAGCCAAATCTATGCACGCGAAACACTTGATATTTACGCTCCTTTAGCTAATCGTCTTGGTGTAGGTCAACTACAATGGGAGCTGGAAGATCTGTCGTTACATTATCTAGAACCTAAAATATACGCACAAATTGCACAACTTCTTCAAGAACGATTAATTGACCGAGAATCTTATGTACAAATTATTTTAACTCAATTACGAAAGATTTTAGGTAATGCTCAGTTACATAACTTTGAAATATATGGACGTGTAAAACATATCCATAGTATTTACAGAAAGATGCAACAAAAAAAATTAAAATTTGAAGAACTGTATGATCTAAATGCGATCCGTATTTTAGTCAATACCGTTAAAGATTGTTACAATGTTTTAAGTATCATTCATAGTTTATGGTCGCCTGTATCAGGACAGTTTGATGATTATATTGCGACGCCAAAATCCAACGGTTATCGTTCTATCCATACGGCAGTTTTAGGTCCTGGCCAAAAAATACTTGAAATCCAAATTCGCACTCATCAAATGCACCAAGAATCTGAACATGGTTTAGCTGCGCATTGGCAATATAAAGAAACTGCTCAACAACAGAAAGAAAGCTATCAAACTAAAATCGCCTGGCTTCGTCAAGTATTAGAATGGCAAAAGGAATTAGTAAAACGTGGTAAAGCCACTGTACCAGGTCTCACCACTGTTTTAGACGATCGAGTGTATGTCTTTACACCTAATGGAGACATCCTTGATCTACCTAAAGGTTCTACACCTTTGGACTTTGCTTACCATATTCATAGTGAAGTGGGGCATCGTTGCCGAGGAGCAAAAATCAATGGTGCTATTGTCCCATTAACCTACCAATTAAAAATTGGTGAACAAATCGAAATTCTCACTGCAAAACAAGGCAGTCCGAGTTTAGACTGGCTAAACCCAAATTTAGGCTATTTATACACGGCTCGCGCTAAAGCAAAAGCCCATCATTGGTTTAAAACTCAAGATTATGATAAGCATTTACTCAATGGTGAAGATTTATTTAATAAAGAAACTCAGCGCTTAGGATTACCAACACTCGACCCTGAGAAGTTAGCTCACAAACTTCATTTTAAGACCAAAAAAGAAATGATTGCTGCATTAGGCAGTGGGGATTTACGACTTGCACAACTTTTAAATGCGATACAATCGCAAGAAAAACAATTAGTAACTAGCTTGGCCCAACCCGAAATTTTGTTAGGTAAACCTCGTAGCAGCCTGCCAGAAGGTATTAGCATAGCCGGTGTTACCGATTTGTTAACGCAGACCGCCGGCTGTTGCAAACCTGTTCCAGGAGATCCTATCCGAGGCTTCATCACACAAAGTCGTGGAATTGTGTTACATCGTGATGATTGTATGCACTTACTCAACCTTGAACCTGAAAAACAAAACCGCTTAGTAGATGCTGATTGGGGACAAGGCGTTAGCCAAGTGTATCCAGTGGACGTCTGCGTAGAAGCCTACAATCGACCCGGTTTACTTCGTGATGTATCTACACTCATTGCTAATGAAAAATTAAATTTGGTCGCACTAACATTAGCTAGTGATAAACCGGATCCAAAGGCTTATATTAAATTAACTATCGAAATATCCAGTCTACTCTCACTTGGCAAAGTCTTAGATCGCATCAAACAGGTGCCCAATGTTATTGATGTAAGAAGACAGATCATTAGTTAACTTACAGGTAGTGGATTGATGATATACTTCCAGTATGAGATTTTTGGCAAGTGCCGTGTCCATGCAGCAATCTGGTATCTGCAATAAGCATCAGAATTGCGCGTTGAGCAGCCACACAGACAAAAACTTAAGTGCAAAGAGTATATATGTCTAAAGAAACAATTTATGGCATCTCTGAACTCAATCAAATGGTTCAAGATCTATTGGAAGATGCATTTTTACCTATTTGGGTAGAAGGTGAAATTTCTAATTTTGCAAGCCCTAGTTCTGGGCACTGGTATTTTTCTTTAAAAGACGAAAATGCTCAAGTACGCTGTGCGCTTTTCAATGGCCGGCATCGTTATGAAGATAACCAACCGAAAAATGGCATGCAAATCTTAGCTCGTGCCAAAATTTCTTTATATCCCGCACGTGGAGAGTTTCAATTAATCATTGACCAATTTGAACCTGCCGGTGAAGGAGCTTTACGTAAAGCATTTGAAAAATTAAAAAAACAACTTGCAGGAGAAGGATTATTTGAGCCGCAACATAAAAAACCTTTACCCAAGTTTCCTAGTACGATAGGGGTAATTAGTTCAGAAACGGGTGCTGCGCTGCGCGATATCTGTATTGTTCTTAAATTCCGTTTTCCTGCTATCAACATCATTGTATATCCTTCATTAGTTCAAGGTAAAAATGCCTCGGCACAAATTGTTCAGCAAATAAAAATCGCAAATCAACGTAAGGAATGTGAAGTTTTAATTTTGGCGCGAGGGGGAGGATCACTAGAAGATTTATGGCCTTTTAATGAGGAAAACGTAGCTAGAGCAATTTTTAAAAGCGATTTACCACTCATTACTGGCATTGGACATGAAACAGATTTTACAATTGCAGATTTTGTTGCAGATAAGCGTGCTGCCACTCCAACTATGGCGGCACAATTAGCAAGTCCAGATAGGCGTGAATACCAACAACAATTAGATAAAACCCATCAGCGCGTTATTAATATTATCCACTATGTATTAAAAAGCTATCAGCAAAGCCTTGAAAATTTAACTAAGCGATTACGTCATCCCCAACAACGGTTACAAGATGGATTTCAACATTGTGACGAATTAACACAACGCTTAAATTTAAGCATAAAAAACCAATTACAAATACGTCAGCAAAAAATCTTAGGTGTATCCCGCACACTTCAAGCTATAAGTCCCTTAGCTAGCCTAGCACGCGGATATGCAATTGTTAGTGATGCAACAAGCAAAAAAATCCTACGCGACAGTAAAGAAGTAAAATCGGGGCAAAAAATTATTACCAAGCTAGCTAAAGGCGAATTACTGTGTGAAGTCAAGGCACAACTTTAATATAACTTATTAGGCAAAAATAACCATACTCACAGCAATTGGATTTTTCGCAAATGCCGCGTCAATGCAACAATCTGATACATACATAACCATGAGGATTGTGAATTGAGTGTAACGCAGAAAAAAATTTAAGCGCGAAGAGTATCATTTTTCTTCTGGCATAGGTTCAGCATAGCCGCATTCTTTACGAGGGCAAACTTTTTCAGTCCCACGACGTTTGGTTGTTTTAATTGTCATCACAGGCCAAGCACAGCGCGGACATGCTTGCTCGATTGGTTCATTCCATACTGCATAAGTACAGGTAGGGTAAGTAGAACAAGAAAAGAAAATTTTACCGTATCGGGATTTACGTTTCAGTAATGTACCTTTATGACATTCAGGGCATTCTATTCGCGTATCTGCTGGTTTTTCTAAAGGCTCTATATGTTTACATTTAGGATAGTTACTGCAACCAATAAACTTCCCATAACGACCAATTTTAATATGTAAAGAATGACCGCAATCCGGACATAAACGACCTTGTACAACCTCAGGCTCACTTACTGTTGTAACCTCTCCTTCCATGTTTCTCGTATAATCACATTCGGGGTATCCTGAGCACCCAATAAACCTACCGCGCTTACCTAAACGTATCGATAAAGTTTTACCACATTTAGGACAATTTTCGTCTAAAGCTTCTTGAGTCACATCTTTTCGTTGGACAGTTTCTTCAGTTGTCTCTATGAGTGTTTTAAACGGAGTCCAAAAATCTTGTAACAAAGGAACCCATTCTTTTTCTCCCCTAGAAATTTGATCAAGTTCATCTTCTAATCGCGCTGTAAATGCATAATCAACATATTGCATAAAATAACGCGTAAGAAATTTATTCACTATTCTACCAACATCAGTCGGTTTAAATCTTTTTTGATCCAGCGTGACATATTCCCTTTGCTGTAAAGTTGAAATAATAGGCACGTAGGTTGAAGGTCGACCAATATCTCGTTCTTCTAAGGCCTTAACTAAGCTTGCCTCGCTGTAACGTGGAGGGGGTTCAGTAAAATGTTGATCGGCACTAATGTCGATAAGATTCACTTGATCCCCTATTTTTAATGCTGGCAACATGCTCTCTTCTTCAGATTTAGTTCTATCATCATCTGATGCTTTGGCTTTGCTATCATCATAACTTTCTAAATAAACTGCCATAAAACCCGCATGCACAATAGTCGATCCATTAGCTCGAAAACAATGATCCTTCGCTGCTTTTGCACTCAAATCAATTGCCACTGTGTCGATAGTGGCATGCATCATCTGCGAGGCAACCGCACGTTTCCAAATAAGTTCATATAATTTAAATTGATCAGGGACTAAATGTTTTTTTAGTTGCTCAGGAGAAAATTCTACATGTGTGGGTCGGATAGCTTCATGTGCCTCTTGTGCATTACGACTTTTCGTTCGAAAATGCCGAGGAGACTCGGGTAAATCTTTTTCCCCATAGCGTTGTAAAATCAGTTCACGTATCGATACTATAGCTTCATTAGATAAATGAACAGAATCCGTTCGCATATAAGTAATTAATCCAACTAAACCTTCACCGACATCAATTCCTTCGTAAAGTTGTTGTGCAAGGCGCATTGTTCGCTGCGCTGTAAATCCTAATTTACGACCGGCTTCTTGTTGCAATGTAGATGTGGTAAAAGGTGCTGCAGGATTACGTTTTCGTTGTTTTTTCTCAATATTTATAACCTGTAAATAACCCTGTGCCAATTGTTGCAAATTTTCCTTAATTGTAGTGGCTTGCTCTTTGGTAGTAATACTAAATTGATTAAGTTTTTCTTGCTGATACTGAATTAAACGCGCCTCGAAAAGTTTTTCGTCTGATTCATTATTAGCCGTTATTGTCCAATATTCTTGAGATTTAAAAGCTTCGATTTCTTCTTCACGTTCAACAATTAATCGTAAAGCGGGACTTTGAACACGTCCTGCAGACAAACCGCGACGGACTTTTTTCCATAATAAAGGTGATAAGGTAAAACCGACTAAATAATCTAATGCTCGGCGTGCTTGCTGTGCATTAACCAAATCCATAGCAATATGACGTGGATTTTCTACAGCTGCATTAACTGCTGATTTAGTAATTTCATGAAAGACTACACGATAAATCGGCTTATTTTTTAGCAGTTTTTTTTGTTTTAGAATTTCATAAATATGCCACGCAATGGCTTCTCCTTCACGATCCGGATCAGTCGCAAGATATAAAGCATCGGCATTTTTAAATGCTTTAATAATCATATCCATATGCTTAGCATTCTTTTCAATCAGAGCATATTGCATAGCAAAACCCTGCTCTGGATTCACAGCACCTTCTTTAGGTATTAGATCACGAACATGGCCATAGGAGGCCAAAACTTCAAAGTCTTTACCTAAATATTTCTTGATTGTTTTAGCCTTTGCTGGCGATTCTACAATCAATAGATTTTTTGCCATCTTTTATTTCCTCACGTAGCCCCCAGGAACTACGTCAATATACCCTTGTAGTTGCAGTGTCGATAAACAAGCAAGCAGTTTATCGATAGTTAAGCCAGTTCTTAGCATCAAAATATCTATACTTGTCATTTCAAATCCAAGGCACTCTACAAGCTTTCTATCCTGTGAATCAAGTCTAGATATACTTTTCACAGTTGAGTTTTTGTTTGTATTGCCATTTAATTCGCAATTTTGATGATTATCAATCTCATGTTGCTTCATTGTAGGTAAAAATGAGAGTCCTTGTATAATATCCTCACAACTCTCAACCAGTGTAGCCCCTTCTTTTAATAATGCATGACAACCTTGACTTAAAGGATTGCGAATAGAACCGGGAATAGCAAATACCTCTCGACCTTGGTCCAATGCATAGCGTGCAGTGATTAATGACCCACTCCGCAATGTTGCTTCTACC
The DNA here is from genome assembly GCF_964031165.1 of Rickettsiella endosymbiont of Rhagonycha lignosa. Lineage (NCBI taxonomy): Bacteria > Pseudomonadati > Pseudomonadota > Gammaproteobacteria > Legionellales > Coxiellaceae > Rickettsiella > Rickettsiella endosymbiont of Rhagonycha lignosa. The sequence continues at coordinate 1,370,129 of NZ_OZ035011.1, forward strand.
ACGATAACACCTAAACTCATACCACTAATTATCCTATTTCGCCTAGGAAAATACTCTGCCTTGGGTGAGGAATAAGGAAAAAATTCAGAAATCAACACCCCTCTTTTTTCCAAAATATTCAAAGCTAAAGATTGATGACAAGCTGGATAAATATGTTCTAAACCACTCCCTAATACAGCCCCTGTTATTCCTTTATTTAACAAAGCTCCTAGATGTGCTGCGCCATCAATACCCCTTGCCAATCCACTGATAATAACAAATCCAAGAGCATTTAATTCGTTTGCTAGTTGATGGGCAATCTCTAAGCCCGTATAGGTAGGGTTGCGAGCCCCCACTATGGCCAAGGCTTGCTGCTGCAGTTGCAAAAGAGATAACTCTCCCTTAACAAATAAAATTAGTGGTGGAGAAGAAATTTCACGCAATAATGCCGGATAATGTAAGTCACCCCAATGTAAAATATAACACTGTGGCTGTTCTTCCCAACGTAAACAAAGCTCTACTGTTTTCCAATCTGGTTTTAGTAAGTTACTGGCTAATTTTGAATTGACCCCTGCAGCAAGCAATTCTTCATGCGAGGCTAATAAGATTTGTTTGGGAGTAGTAAATTTTTTTAAGAGCATCGAAACTGTGCTAAAACCACAGCGCGGCACGGTATATAGGGCTAACCAATACCCTATTTCATTTAACGTCAAATCCATGAGCTTGCATTTTCATTAATCAATCTACAAATTTAAGTGTCTCATCTTAGCGCAAGTATTTTCAAGGGTATATACTGCTTGTAAAGATGAGAATTTTACCTGATTGGTACATACCATATTCCGATAATATTAGTGAAAAGACCATATACTCACAGCAATTGAATTTTTGACTAGTGCTGTGTCGATGCAATAATCGGGTATATACAATCACAATGAGGATTGTGAATTGAGCGGTAACACAGACAAAAGCTCAAGTGCGAAGAGTATTAAGTTTATTGTTTATAACGACTCATACTCGCCTCAATTTCAATTCTTGCTTGTTCAGGTCCTACCCAGCCTGTCACTTTAACCCATTTTCCAACTTCTAAATCCTTATAATGTTCAAAGAAATGTTGGATACTTTGTGTGAGTTGTTCAGGTAAATCTTGCCAAGTTTTTACTTGGTGATACAGTGAAGATAATTTATCGATAGGCACAGCTAAAATTTTCGCATCGATGCCTGATTCATCTTCCATCTTTAACATTCCAATAGGTCGGCAACAGATCACACAACCGATTAACAATGGAAAAGGGGCTACTACCAAAACATCAACGGGATCACCATCTTCTGATAATGTAGAAGGGACATAACCGTAATTACAGGGATAGTACATGGCTGTGCCTAAAAAACGATCAACACGTAATGCACCTGTTTCTTTATCTACCTCATATTTAATCGGGTCACTATGGCTAGGAATTTCTATCACTACATTTATTTCATCGGGGACTTTTTTCCCTGGACCTAATTTTACAAGCGCATTCATAATTTTATATTTCCTAAAATTCTACTTTTATTGCATAATATACTTACAGCAATTTGGTTTGGAAGTAGACTGCATACTGAAGCAACCGAAGTGTATTAATATACATGAGGATTGCGAAGTGAGAAGCAACACAGTCAAAAATCAAAGTGCGACGAGTATAATAAACAAACTTTACGACTTAGGCTAGCCCAGTTAATAAGGCTTATTATGGACTGTATTTTCTGCAAAATTATTAAAAAAGAACTCCCCGCTGAAATAACCTATCAAGATGAAAATATTATTGCCTTTAATGATAGACACCCATGTGCCCCTATTCATCAATTAATTGTACCCAAAAAGCATATCGCAACACTTAATGATCTGACAGAGAATGATACGCTGCTAGCAGGAAATATATTACAAATAGCTCGTCATTTAGCTAAAAAAGAAAATATTGCTCAGTCTGGCTATCGAACAGTTTTTAATTGTAATAAAGATGGCGGACAAGAAGTTTTCCATCTACATCTACATCTGCTAGGCGGTAGACTGCTGCGTTGGCCTCCAGGTTAATAGTAAGCTTTACAAAAATAGCTTTTATTTGCGTTTTTAAGCCATTGATTATTTCTCCATTGTCTTAAATCTCTTGCCAAGCGAAGGGAAGCCTAGGTATATTTCCTTTTTAAGAAAATAATTTAGTATACTGATTGGGGCATCATCATGGATTTAGTAACACTAATTTTAGCTTGCAGTTTATATGCTGACAACGCTATCCCCTATGCCATGATACAAACCGGAACCCGAAATAACCCATTAGTCGTTACTGTTGATGACGATACTAAGACTTTTAAAACGATTCCTGCTGCTGTTCAGTATACGCAAACTCAAATTGCACAAGGAAAAAATCTAGAAATCGGCTTGATGCAAATTTCTAGTCGATGGCTTCCAGAAATCGGCGCTCATGCTGCTGATTTGTTTAGACCGTGTAAAAATCTGGTTGTTGCCACACAAATTTTAGAAAAATTGCGCTTAAAATGTCAATCTATTGTTGCTAATAATCCGAACACAGATATTCAGTCTTGTGTACTTTCATTATACAAAAGCAAAAATTTACAAAGTGGATTATCTTATGCTCATCAGATAATCGAATATGCGAAAATCCATCCATTTAATGAACTCGCTGAAAAAGCACGGGACCCAGGAATGTTAGCTGCAGTAAAAAAAACTAACACTAAGCCTCTACATTCTATACAAACCCTAACAGAAAATAGTCATTCTGAAGATTATCCATCCTAGCATTACATTATAAAATCATATGCCAAATCCAACAGTCGACTTTTATATATTAAATACCCTTATGCAAGAAGATGTTTATCGTTTTATCTGCCGATTAGTCGATAAAGCCTATCTTCTGCAAAAAAAAATTTATATTCAGGTTAATTCGGATGAGGAAGGTCAACGTTTAGATGATTTGCTATGGATCTTTCGTGATATTAGTTTTATTCCTCATAGTTACTTAGGAGCTAATTCAACCCTCAACCCGGTGATATCTGTAAATATTGCTACCAAAAAACCCAGTAAACTTGATGCTGAGATTTTATTTAATCTTAGTCATGAAGTTCCAACCTACTTTCCTGAATTCTCGCGTATTATTGAAGTGGTATCAGAAGAAACAAAAAATAAAAATCAATCGCGCCAGAAATATAAATTTTATAAAGCACAGAACTGTCAATTAACCATGCATAATATAAGCACATCATGATTAATAAAAATTATGACTCTAAAAAGATAGAAGCTCATTGGCGAAAACAATGGGAAATGAATACTTATTTTCAACCTTCTGGTCAAGGTGAACCCTATTGCATCGTACTTCCACCTCCCAATGTAACGGGAAGTTTGCATATGGGGCATGGTTTTCAAGTAACGTTGATGGATGCATTAATTCGATATCAACGCATGTGTGGAAAAAATGTTTTATGGCAAGGCGGCACGGATCATGCAGGCATTGCCACACAAATGGTAGTAGAACGTCAATTGTTGGCTCAAGGAAAATCTCGACATGACTTAGGGCGTGAATTATTTGTAGAAGCCATTTGGGAATGGAAAAAGAAATCTGGCGGCATGATAACAGAACAATTGCGTTATATGGGTGCTTCCATAGATTGGACACGAGAACGATTTACTCGCGATGAACATTTTTCTGCAGCTGTAGAAAAAGTATTCATTGATTTATATAAACAAGGTTTAATTTATCGGGGTAAACGTTTGGTAAACTGGGATCCTCAACTTTTAACAGCAGTTTCTGATCTTGAGGTGATCAACCAAGAAGAACCTGGATACTTATGGACTATTCGCTATCCATTATTAAATAGCAATGATTTTTTATTAGTCGCCACTACAAGACCCGAAACTTTATTTGGAGATGTCGCCGTAGCCGTACATCCGGATGATCTCCGCTATCAATCTTACATTGGAAAACAAATAAAACTCCCCTTAACTGACCGTGTTATTCCAATAATTGCAGACATGTCAGTTGAACCAACTTTTGGTAGTGGTTGCATAAAAATCACTCCCGCACATGATTTTAATGATTATGCAACTGCACAAAGGCATGGTTTAACTAGCATTAATATTTTCACACCCAATGCATATCTTAATGAACATGTTCCTGAAAACTTTCGCGGTTTAGAACGCTTTGTTGCACGAAAAAAAATCATCAACGATTTAGAGCAACTCGGGTTAGTAGAGAAGATAGAAGCTTATCAAGTAAAAATTCCGCGTGGGGATCGCTCAGGCGTTGTGATAGAACCCTATCTTACCGATCAATGGTTTATGTCGATGCAACCCTTAGCTAAAACCGCTATCCTAACCATCACTCAAGGACAACTTGATTTTATTCCAGAAACTTGGCGAAAGGTTTGTTTACAATGGCTAGAAAATATTGAAGATTGGTGTATTAGCCGACAGCTTTGGTGGGGACATCGAATTCCTGCCTGGTATAATGAACTAGGCCAATTCTATGTTGGCAAAGATGAAAAAAGTATTCGCCAGCAATACTCCTTAGATCCTAAAGTGACACTTAAACAAGATGAAGATGTATTAGATACTTGGTTTTCATCAGCACTTTGGCCTTTTGTCACTTTAGGCTGGCCAGAAGCTACTAAAGAATTAGCCTCTTTTTATCCGACTAATGTTTTAGTAACCGGATTTGATATTATCTTTTTTTGGGTAGCTCGTATGTTAATGCTGGGACTACATTTTACGGGTAAGGTTCCCTTTAAAGAAGTCTATGTAACTGGTTTGATACGAGATCATGAAGGCCAAAAAATGTCCAAATCGAAAGGTAATGTTTTAGATCCTCTCGATGTAATATTAGGTATTAGCCTTGATGATTTAGTAGCAAAACGTACTCAAGGTTTATTAAAGCCACAAATGGCCAAAAAAATTGAACAGTCTACTAAACAACAATTTCCACAAGGAATTCCTGCATTAGGCACTGATGCTTTACGATTCACTTTTTGTGCATTAGCCTCACCTACACGCGATATACGTTTTGATTTGAATCGAACTGAAGGCTACCGAAATTTTTGCAATAAGCTTTGGAATGCATCACGTTTTGTTCTAACATATACGTCTAATCAAACAAGCTTTAAATCATTGTCCCCACTAACTCTCTCCATTAACCGTGCTTTTTATTCTTTATTGCAAAACACTATTGCTGATATGCATAAGCATTTTCAAGATTATCGATTTGATCTAATGGCACAAACGATTTATGAATTTATTTGGAATGAATATTGTGATTGGTATGTTGAATTAGCTAAACCGATTTTAGCCAATGCTAACTCACCCGCAGGACAAGAAACCTTGACCTGCTTAATTTTTGTTTTAGAAACCTGTTTACGCTTACTACATCCTTTAATGCCCTTTGTAACCGAAGAAATTTGGCAAACCATCGCGCCATTAGCCGATGAAACAGGAAATAGTTTAATGATTAAGAGCTATCCCGTATTTAATAAAAATAAAAAAGATACCAACGCAGAACAGGATTTAATTTGGCTAAAATCTATTGTGCATACGATTCGTACTCTACGTAGCGAAATGAATATAGCTCCAGGTAAAAAAATTCCCTTATTGCTTTACAAAGGAAATGAAAAAGATCGTGAAAACAGTCACCTTTTTCTTAAGGAGATTATGAATCTTGCTAAAATAAGTGAAATAAATTGGGTAATAGAAAAAGACAAAAATGCTAACTATGCTATGGGTTTAGTTGGCAACTTAGAATTATTTATTCCCATGGAAGGATTAATTGATATTGAAGCTGAAGCACTACGCTTAAAAAAAGAAATTCTAAAAATAGAAAAAGAAATCGAACGAGCAAAATCCAAATTAGACAATGCGGCTTTTGTCAAAAATGCACCTCCAGAAATTATTGCTCAAGAACAACAACGTTTAACCGATTTTACGGCTATTCACACTAAATTACAAAGCCAGCTACATACATTTATAAATTAATTTAAATTCAGCTCGATAAAATTTTAGTTCAGTTAATAACTTAACATTTATATAGACCGCAAATCTATACTAGTTTTTTTCATATTTTTTACAATAATTATGCTCTTCTGAAATTTGTATCTGGACCTTCTTTACAAGATTAGCTTCGATGCTTTTCCTATGTTCCGTTTTAAAAAAAATAGTTTTTGGTAAACTTTCCCTATCCTCTCCTATAAGCACCTCAAAATAAGATCTAAAGTCTATATCAAATTCTTTAACTAATTCTGGGGGAGTTAAAGTTTCCATTTTAATTTTTTTGTTGGCAGTTGGATTAATGGCCTCTTCTTGTTTAAGAAAAGAATCATTAGAAGTATCTTTAAGCAGAGAAGCTAAAACAATATCTTTTATTCTTGGCATACAGTTATCTCACAGAGTATCTTAAGGTTCTAAATTCCCTTTAAATTGTAGCTAATATTAGACACCTATTTATTAAGATTTTATTAAGGCTAGCCATTTTCTCTAGCAGCACGTAACATTACTCTGTCAATTTAACTTAATTCTTTAATTATGCGCCAAATCATTTTAGATACTGAAACCACTGGCAGAGACGTTAATGACGGCCACAAGATCATTGAAATAGGCTGCTTGGAAATGATCGACCGTCGTCTCACTAAACAACAATTTCATTGTTTCTTAAATCCAGGTCGAGATAGTGAGGCCGGTGCGTTTGCAGTTCATGGCTTAAGCACCGAATTCCTTCTGGATAAACCCTTATTTAAAACTATTGCAGAAAAATTATTGGAATTCATTCAAGGTTCCCAACTTATTATCCATAATGCACCCTTCGATCTAGGCTTTTTAGATAACGAATTAAAATTAACCAAAAAAAAGTATAAAAAAATTACAGATTATTGCCAAGTTTTAGATACGCTTCCATTAGCTCGTCAATTACACCCGGGACAACGCAATAGCTTAGATGCGCTTTGCAAACGCTATGATATCGATAATTCGAAACGTGATAAGCATGGTGCTTTATTGGATGCTGAATTGTTAGCTCGAGTTTACCTCGCCATGACCGGTGGCCAAACCCATCTGTTCACTGAAGAACAGATATCACATGCTATGCAAACGACTGCACATAAAAAAATTACCGAAGAAATTATATTATTACCTATTATTTATGCCACTAACGAAGAATTAATAGCGCATCAAAACCGTTTAACTAGCATTAATAAATTATCTGGCCAGTGTAAATGGCCTATTGATGCTAAGGAAATTAATTAAATGCGCATCAAGTTTCTACATAAATTTATACAGCTAGAGGCTTCAGGCGGCATTTCTTTAGGAATTGCCACGCTATTAGCTTTAATTCTCGCTAATTCGAGCTGGCAAACTTATTATCAAACATTTCTAAATTTCGACATAAGCCTAGGGCCAAGCATCCATTTTTCTTTTTTACATTTTATTAATGATGGATTGATGACTATTTTCTTTTTTTTAGTCAGCCTAGAAATTAAACGCGAAGTAGTTCAAGGAGAACTCAATACACTCACTAAAGCGTTGTTACCCACACTAGCGGCAATAGGTGGAATGATAATTCCGGCTTTAGTTTATTTAACCATTAATCATGGATATCCTCAGCTTATATCGGGTTGGGCAATACCTATGGCGACCGATATTGCCTTTTCGTTAGGAGTACTATCACTCCTTGGCAAGCATATACCCGTTGTTTTAAAAATTTTCTTAATGGCATTAGCTATCATTGATGACCTTGGTGCAATTATCGTCATCGCCATTTTTTATACTCAGCAAATAGGCTGGCTATATTTATTTTTATCCTTACTGACTTTTATCGGATTACTAAGCTTAAACTATTTTAAAATTCAACGATTTCTTCCTTATTGCTTGTTAGGCATAACTTTATGGATACTAATACTCAATTCGGGTATTCATGCAACGATTGCGGGCGTATTATTTGGATTCACAATTCCTTTAAGTAGCAACAATAAAAATTTTAATTCTCTGCTGCATCATTTAATACATCAATTACATCCATGGATAGCTTACGGAATTTTACCGCTGTTTGCTTTTGCCAATGCCGGTCTATCTTTTTCGAATATAAAATTATCGACTTTTATTCATCCACTACCTTTGGGAATAATTGCCGGATTATTTTTGGGTAAACAATTAGGGATTTTCGGGGCTAGTTGGCTGGCAGTAAAAACTAAGCTGGCTAAATTACCCTACCAAGTGAACTGGTGGCATATTTATGGAACTGCTCTGATTTGTGGGATAGGTTTTACGATGAGTTTATTTATTGCCAGTCTAGCTTTCGGAGACAATGAATTAACTACTTTAGTTCGCTTAGGAGTTTTTACCGGTTCAGTTTTATCTGGGATTGCAGGTTATAGTATTTTATCTTTAGCTCAACAAAAAAACCAGCGATTAGACAACCCATCAAAAATTTAGAATTTTTACTTATAAAGACCATCTTTGTATTCACAAAAATGGTCTTTTTTTTAGCTGTGTGTAATGTTTGAAGTGCTTTCTCTATGCAATTCATCAATTGGGTCGTCATCCTTAGTTATGGAAGGAGGACTTGTTTTTGAAAATATACCTTGATGAACTGAAAGTTTAGGGATGTTGGGAGTATTACTTGCTGTTGACTCATCAATTTTAATCTTAGCTATTGTTGCACTTTTTATCTCTCGAATTTGCTCGCCATCATTCCCATCACTTACATTAGATTTAATTAATTGATTTAATAATTTATCAGCTTGTGTTGCATTGATTTCAAGTTGATTAATTTTCCTATTCAAAAATAAATTAGTGATTGCTATGATTGCGACACCAAAAAATAAAACTGGAAGAACAGGTAAAATTACGGAAGATGCAATAAAAAGAGGTGCCAAAGTAAGCCCTGCAACTATCAATGCCAGAGCTAAGACCAACAGCTCGCTGGTATTTTTTGCTTTGTATTTTAATTTTTGATAATTTTCTTCACTAGCTATTACATTAGATTCTTCGTTTTTAATAATCTCTTCAATAATTTGTTTTTGCTGTTCTATTTCTAGAAAACTAAGATCTATAAACCCCTCTTCATTTTTTAATTCATATTCTGCAAAATCTTTCAGTAACTGTTTATTTTCCTCACAAACTCTTTCAACTTTTATATTATTTAATGCTGGCATAATAACCTCATTGATTGGGATAATTTTATATTTTTGCTAATAGTAAATAGAAAAATATATTCCATTGCCTTATTTTTATTTACTTAATTTACTTATTAAGAAAATAAAATATTAAATTTTTTATAAATAGAATTTCCTCCTTGTCATAGATATTCCTACAAATGATCTTATCTTAATCCAATTTTCAGATCAATTACTAATTTAAAATTATATATATTGTATAGATTAAATAAATTAATATTTATTTTTTTACAAAATGAAAATTTCAGTTTATTATTCGGTTAAAAATCTAATAAATCTTTAATATAAATAAAAAAAATGTATAAAAAAAACCCCCTGGACATATCTGAACAAGATTTTCAACGACATAATAAATTGCTTTGCAAGAATTATCGGCCTTCACCACAATACCCAGCAAAGCCAACTAAGTTCGATATCTTAGTTTACGTAGCTACCATCTTTAACCAGGAACCGAGAACTGACTTTAATCATAGTGAATCAAGTCCATTTCGAATGGTATCACCTGGGAAAAAATAAATATAAATTTTATTTTCTAATGGAAAGCAAGGCTTAATTCGTGTATTGCATTAACTAATACTTTTAAATTTTCCGGCTTTGTATATTGCGAAATCCCATGGCCTAGATTAAATATATGACCGGAACCAGTACCGTACGATTGAAGTATATTTTTCACTTCCTGACGAATTCTCTCTGGATTGGAGAATAAAACGGCTGGGTCCATATTACCTTGCAACGCTACTTTGTTGGAAAGTCTTTGGCGGGCAAATCCCATATCGATAGTCCAATCCAAACCTATTGCGTCGCAACCCGAGTTGGCTATTTTTTCTAACCACAAATTTCCGCCTTTGGTAAATAAAACAATAGGTACTTTTTCTTGTGCATTCTGATTCTCTAAATTAGCAACAATTTGTGTCATATAATTTAGGGAGAATTCTTGATACGCCGCAGTAGTTAATAATCCTCCCCACGTATCAAAAATCATAATGGCCTGTGCGCCAGCAGCAATTTGTGCATTAAGATACAAGATAATTGCTTTAGTTAAGATGTTTAACAAATGATGTAATGTCTTAGGTTCCTGATATAAGAGTGTTTTAACTTGCCTAAATTCTCGACTACCTCCTCCTTCTAGCATATAGCAGGCAAGTGTCCATGGACTTCCTGCAAATCCAATCAAAGGAATTTTATTTTTTAATTCCTTACGCGTGCATGAAATAGCATCCATTACATAACGTAAATCGACTCCGGGATCCGGGATCGGCAAAGTTTTAATATCTGTTAACGTTCTTATAGGTTTATGGAATTTGGGTCCTTCTCCTTCGACAAAATAAAGTCCTAAACCCATTGCGTCTGGAATGGTCAAGATATCTGAAAATATAATCGCGGCATCTAAATCAAATCGTTGTAGCGGCTGTAAAGTGACTTCACAAGCCAATTCAGGTGTTTTACATAAAGTTAAAAAATCACCTGCTTTACTACGCGTTGCACAATACTCAGGCAAATAACGACCTGCTTGACGCATAATCCATACTGGTGTGCGGTCGGTAGGTTGCCTTAAGAGCGCACGGATTAAGCAATGTTTGGAATACTTCATCATTTTTTAACTTTCTTTATTAAAATTATCAACGTTTGTAATTGAACTAATAAACGATCGGCACTAAAAATAAATAAATCCAGGGCAAATTGATCCGATTGGTTTATTTCTAGAGATTTAAGCTGAAGCTTTATTTCTTTTTTCCAACCGGAAAATTCTTTTAAATCCTCAACTGTTTGATCTTCATCTTTACTCTTAAGACTATCGATACTTCTTTGAAATAAATCCTGTGTTATTTGATAAACTTTTTGGATTTTGGCGTGCTGATTAAAGATCAAAATATTTTGATCTGAAAAATCCATTAATGCGTTCCTCATTAAAGTAATACAACGTAAAATTTCTCTTTCAGCATCTAAAATATTTTTAAATGTCTCTTCCAAATTAGATCGACCAAATGATTCACTCATTACTTCTTTAAATAATTTTTTTTGAATTCCTATATTATTCAATATTTTATTTTCAAAAATTTCCTGCAGCTTTGTATTATTACCATCACCATTCGTGAATGTAAACTCTTCTAGTTTTTGAGCTAGAGCTTTTAAATTCTGTATGGTATCTATTAATATATAACGTAATTGTGTTAGCGAATGCAAAGGCCAGATAAAACGTGATACTAATAATGCAATAATAATACCTAAATTGATTTCTAAAAAACGGCTCATCACTGTATAAAAATTAGGATCTGGAGAAATAACAATAATAATTAGTGTCACTGCTCCTAAAGGACCTGCTTCACTCCAAGTACTTGGACTGTCGGCAATATAACTAAAAACAGCAGTGGCAACACATAGAATCAAGATAGTCAAAGCAACATTTGGGTAAACAAGCCATAAGGTCAAGCTAGCAACGCTGGCCCCTATTACCGTGCCTAAAAAACGCATATATGATTTCTGTAAAATCGCACCGACACGTGATTGGGCACACATTACCACTAGAATCGTAATAACAACCCATCTTCCTTGGAGTGGTAGCTTAAATAAATAAGAAATTAACAATCCAAATAATAGTGCGATAGCTGTTTTTAAGCTATGAACAAGTCGATCACTGTCTAATCTACGAAGTTGATGTCGCCATTGAATAAATTGCATGTTAGCTCGTTAATAAAATAAATGTACTCTTCACAAATTAATGTGCGTATATTTAAAAAACTGATAGATAAAACCTAAACAACTTAGTATAAAATAGTCGGTGTTAAAAATATCAAAAGCTCACTACGCCTGCTATTCGACCTAGTTAAACGAAATAATCGACCTATAATGGGTAAAGCACCTAAAAAAGGAACCCGTTGCTCTATTTTACTCTGAGAATACTCATAGATTCCACCTAATACAACCGTTTCAGCATTTTTTACAATAACTTGTGTTTTAATTCCGCGTGCTTTAATTGTTGGAGCATCAACTGCCATAAAGGTACTGGGTTGGTCTTGATTGACCCTTAAGTCCAATATTATGCGCTCATCTGGCATAATTCTAGGTGTTACTTTTAACGATAGTACTGCTTTTTTAAATATAACGTTGGTCCCACCGCTCGAGGCTTTTTCTTGATAAGGTATTTCAGCACCTGCTTCTATAAATGCAGTCTGTTGATCAGCGGTAATCAAATGTGGGGTAGAAATTACTTGAGCTGCACCTTCATTTTCTAATGCAGATAATTCTAAATCTAAAAAAGAATTCTGACCTAAACGCATTAATCGCAAACCTAGCGACACAGCACCAGTCGCAGAAGTAATCCCTGTGATAGGTAAATCCATTGTTAAATATTGCAATAAACCTGTATTAGAATTATTTATCTTATTTTTCAATTGATGTTTAATAAGTCTATTAGCTGCTTGTGTTTGAGTTGAACCAAATTTTGCTCCTATTTCTTTTTCCATATTTTGATCAATACTAACAATTCGAGCCTCAATCAAAATTTGGGCGATAGGTTTATCTAACTCCCTAATAAATGCTGCAATTTTATTTTGTTGTTCAACTGAGTCTCTAATCCATAAGCTATTAGTCGCATTATCTACACTAGCACTACCCTGTGTAGATAAAGGGGTATTGGTTTTATCTTTTAATAATTTGCTGATATCTAGTGCGTTTCTATAGCGAATTTGTATAACTTTAAAAATTAACGGAGATAATTCTCTTTTTGTCTGTTGGATTTGTAAATTAATACTATCTTGTTTTAATAATTGAGCAGCTGTGGTAATAAACCAACCATTAATAATGGAACGCTTAGCAAGACCTTGGGTTTGCAAAATAGTATCTAAAGCCTGCTCCCAATTAATATCGTGCAAATAAATGCTAAATTCCCCTTGAATTTTATCATCAATAATTAAATTATTGCCATGTATTTCGGACAAATACTGTAAGGCTGAACGAATTTTTATATTATGAAAAGTTAAAGAGATGTTCTCTTTAGCTAATAATTTACAATTGAAAAGTAATGTTAAAATAAGGATTAGTAATTTTATATTAAGTGAAATTTTTAACATGGAAAAGCTTTTTAGGTTTATTTAACAAATTTATAATTTTTTCTAAATTATTATTATTTTTAATAATAATTTTTGGAGCATAAATACCTATAACCAAACCTTGCTCTAAACCTAAATAATCACCTAATTTAACTCTACAAATTTGTTTATTTGGCAACCTAACAAAGCCCCAATTTTGCCACTTACCAGCAGATAAAAAGCCTAACATGACTATTTTATCTAAAGAAAATTTTGTTAAATTACCATTTTCAACTAAGGATTTAGCAACTAATCTGTTGATTTTCGACAAATCTAGTATTAATTTTTTATAATTACAAGTATAAAATTTTAATGAAATTATAATATTTTGGTTGATATTTTTTGTAAGCGAGTTAAAAAAAATCCATCTGAAACCTTTAATTAATACAATTTTATTCAACGCGACTGTTTCATTTATAAACTTAAAAATATTCTTATTATTACCAGATAAATTGATTTCTATTTGTAATAAATTTGGAAAATTTATTTTATTACTCGAATCACCTGCCCAAAAATTTTTCTGCTGAAAACATAAATCAAATTTATTTAATTTTTTAATTTTTTCCTGATATTTAGAATATTTTGAAGTTATTAGCATTTGACTATTTAATTGTTTTTTTAAAAATTGAAATTTTAAATAGATTTTTTCTTTCTTTTCAAGGGTTGATCGTAATGTAAAAAAATAACCTAATATGCAAATAAAAAAAACAGTCGATAAGATAACAAGAGATTTTAAGTTTATAGACCATAAATCAATTCTTTTTAAAATAAACCTTCTCCTTATCTACTTTAAAACCAATAAAATCTTAATTTTCGTTAAAGATCATTTGAACAACAAAATCCAATTGCAAATTCTGAAATTGATTAAGAATTAGCGATTGTAATTTTGAATCAAATTGCAATTGTAATAATTTTTTAAATTTTATATATTCATTTTTCGATTTGGCATGCATTATTAAACTTAAATAAGGCGGATGAAATGCGACTAAATGGATAAAAATATCGGGTGTTATTAAATATTTAAGATGACTGATAAAATTTAAAATCTTTTTTACTTGCTGATGATTACTCTTAATATTTTTTATAATGTTTGTTAGCTCTTTTTCTTTATATTGTAATTTTTTTATTTCTTGTATCATAGGTGATATATTTTTTATCTGTAAAAAAATACGCTGATAGGCTAATTGATTATGTTTTATTTGCTGAATAATGAGAATTTTTGTAACAAATATCAAGATCAGGCAGGAGCATGAAATATAAAACCAAACAAGAATAAATCGCCTTATTTTTAATTTATTTTTATGTTCTCGCCATGGTAATAAATTGATTTGCTTCACAATATTTCCCTATTTTAAAACTAACAGATTAATTAACAGTCGTTTGAATTTCCTATTTAATTTTAAAAATTTAAATTGATTCTTAAAGCTAATCCATAACTTAAAAGTAAACTTGAAAAATTTTGTGCTAATTTATCTCTATCTAGGATAGAACTACATTTAATGAAATTTGGAAATTTTAATAATTGCACCTGTAATTCTAAAAATCCATCTAAGGTATTTAACAAATAATTTAATAAAGCTATATTTATGCCAATAAGAAAAAGCGTTTTTAAAATAAGATATGGATACGCTAAAGCGTATCTTTTTATACATTGTTTAATTTGTAATAAAATACATTCATATTCAAAGATATTGGCAAAATTTTCACAGTAAACCATTGTTTGAGTACCGTTAAAAAACAATAATGTTAACTGACTTGCTCCTAGATCTAAGAGAATGACATTTTCATTTATCTTGTCAGGATAAAAAAAGCAATATGCCCTTTCTAAAGCAAATGAACCTACTTCTACAGCAATGGGAATTAAATTTGCTTGTTGAATGATATCTAACCGAAAATCTAAATGATCTTTACGACAAGCTACAAGTAAAACTTTATGTTCTTGATTTTCGGGCAAGGGATCAAAAATTTGATAATCAAAATAAAGTTTACACAAAGGATAGGGAATGGATTGTTCAACCAATAATTTAATTATTTTTTCAGTATGTTGACAATCAGCGCTGTCTATTTTCACCCATTTACTACATACCAGAATATCGGGAATATTTAATATACAATTTCTTATATGATCTTTGTCTAGCAATGTTTCCTTTAAGACAGCAGCAATCTGTGGAATGTCTTTTGTCTGTGCAACTCCGATTGGGGTAGGAATTGTTTGAATAGCATATTCTTTAAGCTCATTATTACGGTCTAAACAAACCCATTTAATCGTACGGCTACCTATATCCAAACCTATCGCAGTATCAGTATTATGGGTATTTTTAAATCTATCCTTGAAAAAATACATACTTTTTTATTTTTTAATGAAATTTTTAAAACTTATTATTCTTTTATTATGCATCTAAATATTAAATTGTCAATTATTTAATACATAATAAGAGAACTATTATTTTTGAAATGTCATACTGTTAAAAAATCAACGCTACTTTCTTTTAATCGAAATAAAGTGTACAAAGACCTCATTACACACTATTTTTATTAAAACCCTTGTTTAAGAGGGAAGTCACTTAAGTTATGATAGAACCCAGCTAATCAACTGTTTTCATTATGAAACGATCGAATCATTTTTTCCGTAATTTTTTTTTCATGCTATTAAGCCTTTTTATCACGCTTTTAGTAGCTGGAAGTCTCCTTTATATTTATCTTGATAAACAATTACCCGATGTTGAGGAATTAAAATCCGTACAACTTCCTATTCCGATGCGGATTTACACCAGTGATGGACAACCTATCGCTGAATTTGGAGAATTACACCGAAATCTTGTTAGATTGAATGAAGTCCCTAATTTGATGGTTAAAGCTTTTTTAGCCACCGAAGATCAGCGCTTTTTAGAACATCATGGTGTTGATTTTTATGGTTTATTACGTGCTGCGGGTGAAGTATTGCTCACAGGAAGTAAAGTGCAAGGAGGAAGTACCATTACGATGCAAGTTGCGCGTAATTTTTATTTATCTCGGGAAAAAACTTTTTTAAGAAAATTTACTGAAATTTTGCTCTCACTAAAAATCGAACGAGAATTTACTAAAGAACAAATTTTAGAACTTTACCTTAATAAAATCTTTCTTGGAAATCGCGCTTATGGTATTGCCGCCGCTGCGCAAGTTTATTTTAATAAAACACTTAATCAACTCACATTACCGGAAATGGCAACTATTGCTGGCTTACCAAAAGCCCCTTCTGCTATTAACCCGTTAGTTAACCCAATTGCGGCTAAACAACGTCGTGATCATGTCTTAATGCGTATGTATGAATTAGGTTATATCTCTAAAGCGGTTTATGAATCCGCTATAGCAACACCCATGTTAACACATGCGCAAACTAATTCCGGTGGAATGATTAAAGCACCTTATGTCGCTGAAATGGTACGTGACATGATGTATAAAAGTTTTGGTGAAGATATTTATTTGAAAGGTTACAATGTTTATACCACAATCAATTCGGCCCAACAAATTGCTGCTGATAAAGCCTTAGGAGTTACTTTATTAGCTTACGATAAACGACACGAATATAGGAAACCAGAAAAAAATATTGCTCCATTAGATGCAAATAAAGTAACTCATACTTTGAATGCATTACATCGCGTTGCTTCTATCAATGGTTTAGACGCAGCTATTGTTATTTCTGTGACTGATCAAGCTATTACCGCTCTTTTAGTCGATAATCAAATGATTTTCATTCCCTGGCAAGGTGTAGCCTGGACCGTGCCCCACCTTGACGCAACTAATTTAAATCCGCCACCTGAAGTCTTGAAAAATAAAGTTCATATCGGCGATGTTATTCGTGTAGAGTTAACTGCAAATAATACTTGGGAATTATCGCAAATTCCTAAAGTACAAGGTGCTTTAGTCGCATTAAATCCACAAACAGGCGCCATTAGCGCATTAGTCGGTGGCTTTGATTATAATGTAAGTAAATTTAATCGTGCCGTTCAAGCAGAACGACAACCCGGATCAGGGTTCAAACCTTTCATTTATGCAGCTGCTCTAGCTAAGGGATATACCCTAGCCAATGTGTTTAATGACGCTCCATTGGTTTTTGATATACCTGGTCGTGATGAACCTTGGCGCCCACAAAATGATAATCATATTTTCAGCGGCCCAAGGCGTTTACGTATTGCTCTAGCTAAATCCATCAATCTTATATCCGTTCGCTTATTACAAGCTATCGATGTTCCCTATGTATTAACGTATGTAAAAAGATTTGGTTTTAACTCAAAAAAATTACCGCGTAATCTTACTTTAGCACTCGGCACCGGTGAAGTCACTCCTCTTGAATTAGCTCGAGCATACGCTGTGTTTGCTAATGGCGGCTTTCGAATAACCCCTTATTTAATTGATCATATTACCAATGAACAAGGTCAAATCATCTATAAGGCAGAACCTAAAATCGCTTGTGAAGCTTGTTTGCGCGGAGAAATTGAGCCCCCATTAACAGATGAAAAAGATAGTCCTTATGCACCACAAGTCATTCCTGCTGACATCGCTTTCCTCATGACATCTGCTTTAAAAGATGTCATTCGTTATGGCACAGGTTCACAGGCAAGGGTGTTGAATCGGAATGATCTGGCTGGAAAAACTGGCACAACAAGTGATTATGTCGATACTTGGTTTACAGGATTTAACAGTAATTTGGTATCAACTGTTTGGATAGGATTCGATCAACCGAGTTCTGTTCAAGAATATGGTGCAAAAGCCGCTTTACCTATGTGGATTGATTTCATGCGTGTCGCATTAAAAGGCCAGGCTGAAAAAACCATGCCACAACCTACTGATATAGTAACGGCAAGTATCGATCCCACCACAGGTAATTTATTACCTGATGGAACACCAGGCTCTATCCTAGAATATTTTCGTAAAGATGATTTATCACGAATATCGACACAAGAAGATACGACCCCATTCAATGCAATTGATAGTCCTGGGGAAGTACCTATAGATAACAATAATACTGATACTCAAATGCCAGCAGAAAAGCAAGATAACACAACAAACAATGAACCGGTTTTTTAGGTTATAAGCCAACAGCTCTTTCTAAACTACGTTTTGTTTGCGGTCCTTCTAATACATGTTTCAATCGACCATTAGGCCCAATAATAAATGTAGTTGGCAAACCAGATATACCTCGTATACCAAAATCAGCTTTCGGATCATTCACTAATGTAGGAAATATAACGCCACTTTGTTGTATATGTTGCTGTAAATTTCCTGGATCATCATAATTAAATCCGAACATCGCAACCTGGTCAGCATGCGCTCGATAAAATGCATTTAATTCAGGTATTTCGCCCATACAATATTCACACCATGTTGCCCAATAACTAATAACCACCCATCTACCTTTATAATTAGAAAAATTAAGATCTCTTACTATGCTGGCTCCCCATACAACGCTAGACACACTTAACAAAATGCTGGTTAATAGCACTAATTTAAAAATTTTACGCATATTATTCCTCGCAGTAGAAATGAGGTCGATCAATTTTGTGACAAACACTTAATAATTTTATTGGTTTTAAATCAGTGTGATCAATTCCATTAAACTTCAATTTTTAAAATAACTCAAGGAGGACTCTTAGTTCAAAAATAACACTGTCAAATTAAGTCACTAAATCTAAAGTTTCTAAGTCTTGACCCTTTTATTTTGCTTATGAGATTGTTACCATGCGTTTTCGCTTAGGGGTGCCTAATAATTGGGCTGAGAAATACCCTTCTAACCTGATCGGGATCATGCCCGCGTAGGAAAAGTGTATGTTAAAATCGCCCGCTGTATTGGTAAGTAACGCAAGTTTGCACTACCAAGATAAAATTCTATTCGACCAGTTAAATTTCCATTTAGCAGCTGGACAAACAACTTGTCTATTAGGTATGAGCGGCATTGGCAAAAGTCGTTTTTTACAACTTATCGCCGGATTAAACTCAATCTCAGCACCTGTCACCACCACCTGCGATCAGAAAGGCTTGGCTGGTCGCTTAGCTTATATGCCGCAAACCCATGCTTTGTTACCTTGGCTAACTATTTTAGATAATGTTGTCTTAGGCTACCGCCTAAGACGAGACAACAAGCCGTATATTCAAGCTCGGGAATTATTGCATCAGCTAGGCTTAAATGACGCCATAAATAAATACCCTGCACAATTGTCGGGTGGAATGCAACAACGTGCTATGTTAGCACGCGTACTGTTAGAAAAGCGGCCTATCGTATTGATGGATGAGCCTTTTTCTGCTTTAGATACCATTACTCGTTATCACCTACAAGAACTAACAGCAAACGCATTAAAAGATCACACTGTATTATTAGTGACACATGACCCCTTAGAAGCATTACGTTTGGGACATCATATTGCAATTATGTCAGGTGAACCTGCAAAAATAAATTTTATAAACTGCGATCTTGCTGACTTACCACCTCGCTCATTAAATAATCCCGAATTATTACAATGGCAAACCAAACTTTTAAGTATGCTTCAGGAACATAAATAATGGTTTCCTTTATTGTTTTGCGTAATCAATTCAGCAATAGAATTACGCAGCTTCAAAAATTCGTGATATCTCTATACCCTTTAAAACTTAATGCTTGCAAACAGTTATTTTTAAAAATTTATCCTTTATTTTTTCATAAAATGTGCATCCCAGTTTGGTTTATTCTAATTTGGGAATGTTTGATTCGTATTTTACATCTACCTAATTACATATTACCCACTCCGTTTGAAGTTTTACATAGCCTAATTAACCATGTAAGGTTAATTACTTCACAAACATTACCGACGCTAGCTGAAATTTTCTTTGGCTTATTTTTTGGAATTGTATTAGGTGTAGCCATTGCGCTCAGTATGTGCTTATTTCGTACACTGCATGCCTTCTTACTTCCTTTATTATTGGCCAGCCAAGCTTTACCAGTATTTGCAATTGCTCCCTTATTGGTGCTTTGGTTTGGTTATGGAATAACGGCTAAGATTATTACCACCACTTTCATGTTATTTTTTCCTATCACCAATAATTTTCTTGATGGTTTAAAACAAACCCCAGAAAATTATTTAAACAACGCTGTGATTATGAATAGTAATCGTTGGCAAGTTCTCTATCAAATCCGTATTCCAGCGGCGTTACCGAACCTTGCCTCCGGCATTCGACTTGCAACGGCTATGGCTCCTTTAGGAGCCATTATTGGAGAGTGGGTTGGATCGAATCAAGGTTTAGGTTTTTTATTGTTAAATGCTAACGCTCAGATGCAAATTGATTTAATGTTTGCTGTATTAGTGGTTATATTTTTTCTAGGAATTTTTCTGTATTTCCTTGTTGATACTTTACTTAATCTGGCCTTACCCTGGA
The DNA here is from genome assembly GCF_964031165.1 of Rickettsiella endosymbiont of Rhagonycha lignosa. Lineage (NCBI taxonomy): Bacteria > Pseudomonadati > Pseudomonadota > Gammaproteobacteria > Legionellales > Coxiellaceae > Rickettsiella > Rickettsiella endosymbiont of Rhagonycha lignosa. The sequence goes on from NZ_OZ035011.1 coordinate 1,390,786, forward strand.
CTTTGTTAAAATCGACTTAAATAATAGGCCTATAATTTTAAAAAATAAAATATTTATTTATGCAAATACAAAAAAAAATCATTCTTCTAATAAGTATTTTGTTATTTAACAATAATATTGCGGCTAAGCCTTTAACATTGGTTCTAGATTGGTTGGTTAATCCCAATCATGCAGCCATTTTTATCGCAGAAGAACAAGGATTCTTTGCCCGCGAAGGATTACAAGTTAATATTATTGCGCCTAGCAATCCAGATGATGGCCCTAAACTGGTGGCAGCAGGCCATGCTGATTTGGCCGTTAGTTATCAACCGCAATTAATGGTACAAGCTGCAAAAGGTTTACCTTTAATACGCATAGCCACTCTAATAAACCAACCTTTAAATTGTTTGATTGTAAAAAAAGATGGGGCTATTCATCAGCTTGCCGATTTAAAAGGCAAACGTATCGCTTATACATCGCATGTTGAAGGAACGCTAATGTTAAATGCCTTATTAGAAAAAGCACATTTACGAATGAGTGACGTACAAACAATTAATGTACAATACGATTTGACGCAAGCACTTTTAAGCAATCGCGTCGATGCTGTTATTAATGTAATGCGCAACGTAGAACCTTTACAAATGCAGTTTGCTCATCAAGCGGTAAAAATCTTTCCCGTCGAGCTAGCTAGAATTCCAACTTATGATGAATTAATTATCATCGCCAATAAAAAAAAATTATCTGATCCACGTATTATTAAATTTTTGACAGCACTTAATGAAGCAACACTCTACTTACTGAGTAACCCAGAAAAAAGCTGGCTAATATTTGCAAAAAACCACCCTGCCCTAAACAATCAGTTAAATCATCAGATCTGGCAAGCTACGCTACCCTATATTGCACCTCATCCAATTAATTTCAACAAAAATGCTTACAAAAAATTTATGTTATTTTTACAACAAAAAAAAATAATAAATAACACCTTAGCAAGTGAAGATTATGTGTTAAAATTAATCTAATTTTCATTAGAAATTAATAAAAAAGTATAAATGCAAATTTCTTATATTTACCGCTGTTTAATAAGCACAATTGTAATCCTACTTACAGCTTGTCAGCCCTCAAAAAAACTAGAACACAATACTAATCTGATACTTGTAACTCCATTATCTGCCAATGGAATTGTCTTACCTGTTATTATTAAAAATAAACGTTATTCTTTTTTATTAGATACGGGAGCTAGTTATTCAGCAATAGATAATAAGCTCGCATCGCTATTAACATTAGCTACACCAAAAGAAGATATTCCTCTTTATTTTCATCAATTTCTTACTGCTGGCTTAATTACTACAAATGATAAATTAAATAATTTTAAATTGTGGCGTCCTTTACCAATAGAAATAGGAACTTACACTATATTGGGCCACGATCCTTGGATTGGATTAGATTTAACATTATTTAGTCAAGCTATTGGTCAAAAAATAGATGGTATTTTAGGTGTAGAGGTTTTTCGTCAATTAAACTGGGCTATTAATAATAAAACCAAAACTGTAGCTATATGGAAGCAGGCGCCAACCAAAATTAATTATCAAAATTGTGTTCCCTACGAAGATGCTTACGCCCAATCTCCTTTATTAATATTAAATAATAAAAATAAATCTGATCAATGGAATTCTGCATCTATAAACGTAGATACTGGTGCGGATGATACCATAATCTCTAAAGAGCTTTTGAGCTTTTGGGAAAACTCAAAAATGTGCAAACTAACTTTGGATCAAAAAAATATTGTTGGAGCTTCAGCAAGTGGATTAAACACCAATGAAACTTACTTAATTGACTGTTTATTTTTTGATCAGATGCCCGTAGGAAACTTCAAGATCCATGTAACTAAAAATAATATAAACAAATTAGGGTTTGATTTTTTTTCACGCTTTGATAATTATATTTTTATCCCTAGTAAAATGCAATTTTGTTACAACGCTACTAAATTTACTCAAAATGATAAAAAATTCTTACGTTATTTTTCATTAGCTTATTATAATGATCAGCTGGAATTTCGTTATAACAATCCAGCTAATATTGCTCCCTACCAATTATTAAATGGGGATATTTTACTTCAAATTAATAATATTAATGTTAATAATTTAGACATTAAAAAAATTAGAGAATTATTAAATGCTACACCATCTAATAATTTAAGCTTATTAATCCTTCGAGATAAAAATAAAATAAAATTACAAATTTAACAAATATCTGAAATAAATATAATAAAAACGATTAAGCTTTAGATATTATCTAGAATTCCAAAGAATCTTATCTTCCTATTTTTCATCTGAAAAAATAAATCATGCAGAAAGTTAGAAATTTCGTTACAATCCCCGTCTATGTCTAATCCTAATCATCCCTTATTAGAATCATTAAATGAGGCACAACAACAAGTCGTTGCTGCCCCGCTAACACATTTGTTGGTATTAGCTGGAGCCGGTAGCGGCAAAACACGCGTGTTAGTCCATCGTATTGCCTGGCTAATCAATGTGGAAAATATATCTCCACATAATATTCTTGCCGTCACTTTTACTAACAAAGCCGCTGGAGAAATGCGCCAACGTTTAGAAAATTTACTCGATATCCCTATGCGGATGATGTGGGTGGGCACATTTCATGGACTTGCTCACCGCTTATTACGCCAACATTGGGAAGCAGCAGGCTTACCCCAAGCGTTTCAAATATTAGATAGTGATGATCAATATCGTGTAATTAAACGAATTTTGGTCAGCTTGAATCTTGATGAAGCGCAATGGGCCCCGAAAAAAGTGCAATGGTTTATTAATCAACAAAAGGATGAAGGAATTCGATCTCATCAAGTCGCTAACGCTCATGATCCATACACCAAAACCTTAGTTCGTATCTACCAAACTTATGAAGAGATTTGTATTCGAAATGGTGTTATCGATTTTGCAGAATTAATTTTAAGTAGTTATGAACTTTTTATTAAAAACCCAGATATTTTACACCATTATCAAGAACGTTTTCGATATATTTTGGTTGATGAGTTTCAAGACACTAATACCATTCAATACGCTTGGTTAAAATTATTAACTAGCGGAAAAAACTATTTAATGATAGTTGGCGATGATGACCAATCTATTTATGGATGGCGTGGCGCTCGTGTAAAAAACATTCAAGATTTTACGCGCGATTTTCCAGAAAACCAGATGATTCGCCTCGAACAAAATTATCGTTCAACTGGAGTAATTTTAGCCGCTTCTAATGCCTTAATAACGCACAACGATGGTCGTTTAGGTAAAAAGCTTTGGAGCAGTGGTGGTCAAGGTGATCTTATATCACTTTATGGTGCTTTTAACGATTTAGATGAAGCGCGTTTTATCGTTAATCAAATAAAACAAGGATTAAAGAAAGAAGTAGTGGCGAATGAAATTGCTATTTTGTATCGATCTAACGCACAATCACGTGTACTTGAAGAAGCCTTAATTTCAGCTCAAATTCCTTATCGCATTTACGGTGGATTGCGCTTTTTCGAACGTGCTGAAATCAAAGACGCCTTATCGTATTTACGTTTAATTGCAAATCGAAATGATGATCCGGCTTTCGAGCGCGTCGTCAATACGCCAACACGAGGGATTGGCGATCAAACCTTACAAACACTACGTATGGAAGCACGCTCTCAAGCTATCTCTCTATGGCAAGCCGCTCAACATTTATTAACTACGCCAACCTTATCTGCACGTGCAGCCAATGCATTAACTCTTTTTATCCAATTGATCGATAAAATAGATGAAGATACTAAAAACCTAAGCCTAGCAGAACAAACCGAACAAGTTCTCTATAGTTCTGGTTTATTTAATCATTATAAAAAAGAAAAAGGGGAACGTGGCCAAGCGCGCATTGAAAATCTTGAAGAATTAATCAATGCTACTAGACAATTTGTTCCTGAAGACAGTAGTGTTTCTATTTTATCTGCCTTTCTTGCGCATGTTGCATTGGAAGCAGGTGAACATCAAGCCAATGACCAGCAAGAATCTGTACAATTAATGACATTACATTCTGCTAAAGGTTTGGAATTTCCGTGGGTATTTTTATGTGGAATGGAAGAAGGATTGTTCCCGCATCATATGTCCCATGAAGAACCTGGTCGCTTAGAAGAAGAACGCCGACTCTGTTATGTTGGCATGACGCGTGCAATGCGTAAATTATTTCTTAGCTATGCTGAAGTTAGACGTTTACATGGCACCGAAAGTCATCATCGACCTTCTCGATTTATTTCCGAAATTCCTAAAGAGTTATTAGAAGAAGTGCGTTTACGGACCTCAGTCATCAGACCTACGCAAGCATTAAAGCCCTCAAAAAATTCCACTCGTGATTCGATGATAGGTGATACCGGATTACGCATTGGGCAGACTGTCACGCATCCTGCGTTTGGTGAAGGAACATTAATTGATGCCGAAGGACGTGGTGAACATACACGTTTACAAATAAAATTTAATCAAGCAGGTACAAAATGGTTGGTGGCAAGTTATGCCAAACTAACCGTAAAATAAAAATACTCTTCGCACTTGAATTTTTGCCTGCGTTACTGCTCAACTCGCAATTTTCTTCGCGGCACTTGCCAAAAATCCAATTGCTGTGAGTATATATATTCATTTTACGTGACGAATTCGGCGTAATAGGACATACAATGCTCCTGCGCCACCATCTCGTGGTTGAGCGGAAGAAAATGCTAACACCCAAGGAATTTGCATCAACCAACAATTAACATAATTCTTCAGTTTGGCTCCTCCTCCTTGCAAAAGTTTTCCTTTTCCAGGAATTATTCTCACACAACTATAACTTTGTTCTCGACTTTGTAACAAAAAATTAAGCACCGCGCTTCGCGCCTGCTCCACTGTCATTTGATGCAAATCAAGATAATCAGATTGACGTATCTCCCCACGTATAAATTGTTTAATGCGCTTATTTTGCAATCCTGGTCGACTAAAAAATAGTCGACCCTCTGATCCTATTGTTAACTCAGTCGGATCAAAAAGTGATAGGGAGATTTGTTGCTTATCATCTTTTAAATTAATTAATTTTGTTTTTTCAGCCTCAAAAATATTTTTTTTTGATTTAACTTTTGCAGGGAATGATTTTGTAGGTTTTACACCTGACATTGCTTCTTTGAAAAACTCAAGATCCTCTTTATCGGGCGGAGGAGGTTTATTCATAAAAGAGTACCGGTTAAGCAAAATTTTCTGAAGCATTGCGTAAAAGTATTAGAATAAACTATTATTAACTGTGTCGTTTAAAATTTGACTGGAAAGAATGTGTCTTTTTCATTAATGAAGCGATTATTTTTAACCATAAGCTTATTATTGATAAGTTTAGGTCTTGTAGCTTGTGCTAGCAATTCTAGCCGTGTGCCTAGTCCAGTACTACTATCGAACAGTCAAAATTCTGCTCTATCTGCTCCAGCAGTCCCTAGCAATAATGTAATTCAACCTATTGCTTTGCTTCTACCGCTACAAGGTCCTTTAGCTAATATTGGCCAGTCAGTGAAACAAGGTTTTTTAGCCGCCGCTGAAGAAAATGGATCATCACCGCGTATTATACTAATAGACACCAGTGTTGAATCTTCCATACAAGTGGCTTATACCACAGCCATTGCAAAAAATGCGCAAATAATTGTCGGCCCATTACTCAAACCCGAGGTACAAAGCATTGCCAGTTTTCAAACCAGCATACCGATTTTAGCGCTGAACTATTTAAATGCTGATATTAGTACACCCCCTGAGTTATACCAATTTGGTTTATCCCCTATCGATGAAGCTCAACAGGCAACACAGCATGCTTGGCAAAGTGGTAAACGTTCTGCACTCATTATGACTGCCAATGGCAATTGGGGATCTCAGATTGGTGAAGCATTCGCACAGCAATGGCAAGCTTTAGGAGGAACCGTTGTTGGTCAACTTGCATTGTCGGAAAATCCTGCTGATATAACCAGACAAATGAGGAATTTTCTACATTTTAAACGTCCACACGATAGACGTAGCGATTTTGATGTAATTTTCTTGGCGAGTAGTCCGCAAATAGGCCGTCAAGTCAAACCTTTACTAAAATTCTTTTTTGCGGGCGATATACCCGTTTATGCTACTGCATCAATTTATAGCGGTACTCATGCACAGCGGTTTGACAAAGATCTGAATCAAGTTATTTTCTGCGCTGCTCCCTGGTCGCTTGCTAACAACAGCATAGAACCTAATCTTTACCAACAACTAAAATCCGCTTCCTCTGAACGTTTTAATCGAAACAGTAAATATTATGCCTTAGGCATTGATGCATTCCATATTATTCAGCAGCTAGAATTCCTAAAGCAATCTACACGACAAACACTACCAGGTACTACAGGAATACTTTCATTAAATAGTCAACATCGTATCGTTCGCCAATTACCTTGTGCACAATTTCGTAATGGAAATATAGTCCCTCTCGATTAATGTTTATATCAATCAATTCAAAAAAATTAGGTAATCAAATCGAAAACTTAGTTTGTGATTATTTACGAAAGCAAAAACTAAAACTAATCGCCCGTAATTTTGCTTGTCGCTTAGGAGAAATTGATTTGATTATGCAAGATCAATCTACATTGATCTTCATAGAAGTGCGCTATCGACAACATCTCAACTTTGGCAGTAGTTTAGAATCAGTCAATTTGATTAAACAGAATAAAATCATCAAAACTGCAGAATACTACCTATTATCCCAACAACTATCTGAACAAATGGCTTGTCGTTTTGATGTTGTGGGAGTTAAACCTTTACCACAAAAAATAGGGAGTATTTCCAAACTGGACTCTGCTCAAGTAGAATGGATAAAAAACGCATTCTCTAGGTAAGCTATGAATCTATTAACACGAATTAAGACCCATTTTTCTGAAAGCATACGCACAAAAACGGATGCCGCAGAAACTCTACCTGAAATTATTTTGGCAGCCAGTCAATTATTTGTTGAATGTTTCCTGAATAATAATAAAATTTTGGTTTGTGGTAATGGCGGTTCGGCAGCTGATTCACAACATTTTGCTTCCGAGATGATTAACCGCTTTGAAACCGAACGTCCCAGTCTACCTGCAATCGCCTTAACTACCGATACTTCAACGATTACCTCTATTGCAAATGACTATAGCTATAGCGAAATTTTTGCTAAACAGATCAGAGCTTTAGGACAAGCAGGAGATATTTTATTTATTATTTCAACTAGCGGTAACTCAGAAAATATATTAAAAGCCTGCGAAGCCGCTCAAAGCAGAGATCTAAAAATTATTGCCCTTACTGGGAAAGAAGGAGGAGCTTTAGCAGGATTATTAAGCTCCACTGATATTGAAATTCGCGTGCAAGGTACATCGACGGCGCGAATACAGGAAACACATTTATTAATTATCCATTGCTTATGTGACTTAATCGATAAGCAATTGTTTGGTTAATTTTATAGTTAAAAAACAATTCCTATATTGACTACATCTCTATACGAACCTATTCCAACATTTTGTTTAGCTGGTATCTGCCCATACACTACTAGATTTTGCTTCAGACCATTACCCACTCCAAAATGCGCATCAACTCCAACAACATTACCCCAATTTACCGTATGTGTTGGGTTTTGAGTTAAAAGATATTTAATGGATGAATGCTCCGGTCCAGACATCCTACGTAATCTTGTCGTCGCTCCATAATTTGCACCTTGATCAAGTGTAACGTAATAAGGTGTATTTAAGGTACATAGCACCTTGAGACGTGCTGTTGAATTAGTTGGAATCGACGAATTAGGATTATATAAACCAAATACTAAGGGTGTAGCACGAATAATACACCCACCCACGACATTGACCGAAACCAACATTGAAGTATCATCACCACCGATTGCCGAAAATCCTGGACTTGTACTTATTACCAATAACGAACCCACACATAAATTAAATAACCAACGCATGATTAACCCCCTTCTGTCCATCAGATGGCCAGTATTCCAGAAAATTAATCCATTTATTTACTGTAAAATTAAAGGAAGAAACTAAAAAATATTACAATTTTTATAATTTAGTTCGAATAAGTGCAAAAAATATCCATTTCATGCTTTTTTGGAATATTTTTAGCCCACTTCCCCTATTAAGCCTAATAGAGGAATGACTTATTATCCAGAAAACTTGTATGAAGGATTTAATAGGTGACTGTTACTAAAACCGCGTCTGTATAAGTACCGGTATTGACAAATTGCGAAACAGGAATTCGGCCAAAAACCGTATAATTTCTGGTAGTTGACAAACCTATTGAGGTATAGGAGTCACTTACTGTCACTGTACCTCCAGTTGCATCACCCCAAATCGAAGTAAATGCCCCAGTAGTATATAAATTATAATTTAAATGTACCCCTAGCAGATTCATGAACCGTGGTGTGTAAGTTGTACTATTACCCTTAGCCATACTAATCACATAGGCAGCGCTATATATTACTAGCGCAGAACACGTAACTGCCACATTGCCATTAGCCGTTTTTTGAGCTGTAGGGACATAAGTACCAAACGTGACTGCTGTGGTTGCAACTGAACATGAACAACCAAGTCCAGCACAGGTAGCATAAACAGCAGGACTATAAAAATTATAGAAAAATAAAATAATCAACGACCAATATCGTTTAGTTTTTTTTAATAACACTGCACATCTCCTAATTCGATAATTGGGTCGTTGGTATAAGGTAGTGGGACTGAAAAATAATAAACATGATTTTCCCAATTAACCGAGCCCTCTAATAGATGACCTTTTATTTCAGAAATATAAACCTCTCCGTCATACCCTACAGGATAATTTTCACAAGAATTTTCATTATTTAAAATAAGTTCTGCTCCAACAGCGACAAACTTACCGTTCGGTGCTTTTAAATGTAAATCTATACCTTGCATACGTTTAACCGAGAATTCTGCTAACACTCCACTATTAAAGTAAGGAATAACAGTTTGATGAGTAACATCAATCTGCGTATCTAATGGTAGTGTGGTAGGCTCTATTTCGACGGTATTTTCTTGATAGGGTAATAATTCTGTAATTAATAAATTACCATTTCTATCTGTTTTACCCATTAATTGATTTTCATAATAGACATCCACACTGGGGAAGTCAGGAACCTTCACTAAAGCAAAACTTTGTGTGAGTTTACGTGCTAAAAAGCCATCGCCTGCAAAATATATAGCACTGCCGCTTGCATCCACTTCATAACTAGCTTGTCCTCGACCTTGGCCTAAGCGCGCAGTGTATGCACCAATTTCAGTTTGTACTGTCATATCAGCACCTGCATAACGATTACTGTTATTACTTGCCAGAATGTTATAACCATAACCCTTACCTAGAGGGACTGGTTTAGTAAATTGCAACAGATCTTGTACTTGATGATTTTGCCAAGTGGTTGAATTATTAACGTAATAATTAACATCAGGGGCAAAAACTAGAGTGAGAAATGCTTGATTTGTTTGTGAGTTTCGTAAATCTCCGACAAAACCCAAACTTAGAGAAATATTTTTAAATAAATTATGTGTATAAGTAGCTGTCAATAATCGCGCTGTCGGGGTGTTAGATATTCCATTCTCGGTATTAAAATTGCGGCTGTTTACCATGGTAAAACTGGTACTCAATGATCCATAATTTTCTAAGCTGTAACCTAAGAATAATTGATTCACGACACTCGGGGGTGAGGTATTAGGCTGTGTGCCAAGTTGAATAAAATTTAAAGTGGTTAAGCTAGTATTAAAACCATAACTCAGTTTTGGACCCTGACGAATAAAACCTAAACCTAACAAACCTCCACCACCTGCATTATTGTGTCCCCCTGCCACAGCAACAGACGCCACACCATAGTTATTTAATAAATAATTAGCAGAGAAGCCTAAAGTTTGCTGATCAAACAATACTTCGGCGTGCCCACCTAAGGTTAAGTTGTCCGTAATGCCACGTTGATAAGTCGCTACAGCTAAAAAACGTCCATAATCATTGCTATTCACACCATAATTATCGCGTACAAATCCTGCTTCATAGGAAAAATCAACTAAATTGGGTTTCAGCAATTGCGGACTGGCGTAATAAGAAAAACTCACCACTTTGCTACGACCGAGCAAATCTTGTGTAACCACATTCACATCACCCGCTCCAGAAATAACCGGAATATTATTAAATATATAAGGGCCGTTGTTAACTATTTGCTGTTGGTTTAAAACACTATTCACAAAAACATCTACCGTACTGGGAATAGCGGCTTCCCCTTGATATCCAGGTAGTGGAAACGTCACTAAATTAGGTTGTGTATTAAAATTTGTCGCGTATTGAATACCAGCAAAACGTGATGCCCCACTCCAATAAGTCGAGCCCGTTATAGCATCACCAAAGCGCCAACGTGCAATTTTTTCCGGCTGATCTAAAGTCCAGGTGGTATTTAATCGCACTAATTTACTGGATTGATTCGTTAAAAGCGTAATATTATTTGCGTATTTGTTATAGGCAAGTACATCTGCAGTTCCAACGCCCAAACGATTAAATAATCCTAAACCCATTAATGCCGAAAGATTAGTTTGATTAATTCCAGGATAATTATTTCTTAAGGCTACCGCGTCATAATTGAGATAGGCGCCAGGATCTTTTGGACGTAACGCGCCTAAACGTTTACTAAAAGGATCAAAGGTTTGAATAGCAAATAATTCTGGAGGCGCAGATAAAGTTAGCTGCATCGCATACTGATCTAATTGATAATGAAGGCTAGGATACCAATCTAGTTTATATAAATGATATCGATGATAATTTAAAGGAGAGTGAGAATTAAATTGCATTTGCCATTGGCGTAAATCATTTTCTTCAATCCAGATATGACCGGATGGATCTTTATAACACTGTACTACGCCAGGCAATAATGTCCCATTAAGCTTTATTTCAAGCAATAAAGGAATTACTGAAATTTTAGCTTTTTCCTTGGGTACTTGTTTTATTGAAGATTTTCTTCCTAGCTTTGCGTAACTATCGACGCTGATTAAAGAAAAAATTATAAAACATACAATTAATAAAAATTTAAATCCTATGCAAAACTGATTTTTTACAGTGTCCATTAATATTTGACTGAATATCCGTATAATTAATATTAGAATCGTCTTTAACTATCCAAGAATAAGAACTACGTGGTAAAACGTATGTAAAAGTTGAATGCTTTTTCATGAAGTGTTCTTGCGGCTGATCAGACAATAATTGCCATTGATTTACAAATAAAGAAATATTGCCATCATTATATAAATTCAATTTTATATGATGTGCATCTAAAATTTTGATTGACCAAACTGCATTCTCAACCCTATGCAACGGCTGTATAAATAAAGGGATAGAGATATCCATTAAAAAATACAACGTTTGGCCTAATTTTTTTTGTCTTGGTGGCTGCACTTCTTTCAAATGCATTCGATAAGTTTTTTGCACTGTGTTGTAAGTAGGATGTCTTAAAGCAAAACGAATAATCTGGGTTTTATGTGCAGGTAAGACAAATAATGGTGGTGTAAGTAAGATATCGTGAGAAATCTTATAAATATCTTTACCCTTAGGACTTTGATTCCAGTCAAATAAACTTAATTGTAATATACTACTTTCATCACTTCGATTCGTTACTTTAAGCACACCTATCCTTTGACTAGGAGATAAAGAAAGCTGAACAGGCGTAACTTCTAAAACGTTAGCATTAACGATAGGTATAACCAGAATAGCTAGAATGCCAAACCTAGCAATATAGTACTTTATTTTCATTTTTAATTGATCCCTTACAATCCTTTTTATAAATAAATAACTATTGAGCGTTTAATTAATAAATCAATTAGCATAATAAGTACCATTTATATGTTCGTCAGGATACTTTAAACAGAATAATGTCAGTAAGTAACGGTTATTAGTACAGTGTCATTATAACTACCTGTCGCAGGAACTGCACCGGCAGCTATTCGCCCATAGACTGTAGATAATTGAACCACTCCATTACCTGTCAAATTTACTGTATCAGTGGGCGGAGTATTTCCCCAATTTATTGTGCGCGCTGGATCTTGAAAAAGTCTATAGCCAAGTGTTCCCGAAGGTGTTCCTGTCATAACCCTGTTAGTAATAGTTGCCCCACTACCTGTTCCGGCATTTAAACCAATGGTATATGCAGTACCATTATTACAAGTCACCTCGATGCTACCCGTCGCATCGTTTTGAGCTCCCGAATAGTTACCAAAGTTTACCGAAGTAATATTACCAAAGATACAAGTTGCATTCACTGTTGCGTTAACGGGTAAATTTGCCGTTACTGTCGCAGCAAATGCAACTGGATTGAAAAATATAATTAACAATAAAAAAAAAGCATTTTGTGCTCTAAACATAATCGATTTCCTTATCAAATGAAGATCCTACAGCACAAGAAGAGAATATAATGCTTTGTTAAAGTGATCAAGTTTAAATTAACTTAACTCTAGCCTATAAAATAATCACATAATTACTTAGTTGATATTAAAATGTTACAAATAGGGTCACTCGATCTAAATAGGCACCTGCCGTCACCGCTTGATTGCTAGGAATTTCCCCATAAATAGTAATCACTTCGGCAGATCCAGTTGCTATTTGATGCAAAGTATTTTGGCCAATTACTGTTCCATAGCTATGTTGATGACCTGCATCTTGGAAAAGACCGTAATTTAATAGTTGATTTCCACCTTGTTTGGTTAACAGCCGATGATTTTCTGTTGCACCTACACCTTGCCCCCTGTCAATCCCTATATCATAGGCTAAATTAGGTATACAGTTTATTGTAACTGTACCTGTCGCATAATCCGGATTAAAACTTAATGAATAATAATTAGGAAATCTCATATTTGAAACAGAACCAAATGTACAATTTGCTCCACCACCGACGGTCGCCATAACCCCTAAGGTGTTATTTATAGTTACACCCATTACATCCTGGAAAACTAAAAAAAGCAAAATACTGATTGAAAATTTAATAAAACAACGCATACCCCCCCCTAAGACCTAAAGCTTTTTATGGTTTTTTCTATGCGTTTTTTATTTAATCAACTACCTGCTTAGGTCGCTTATATAAATACTGGTAATAATTTATAATCGTTAATTTATTCTAGTGAATATTTGCTGATTTAACGAATAAGGCTGGGTTTTTATGTTCGAAAAAATAATTGGTAAAAATAACAGCATTGATCTCATCGATCTTGGGCTTATTCGAATCAGTGGCAAAGACGCCAAGCAATTCTTACAAGGTCAATTGACTTGTGATTTGGAGGAAATCAGTGCAGAACAAAGCCGATTAGGTGCACATTGTGATGTCAAAGGGCGCGTAATTGCTAGTTTTCGTTTATTTTTTTACCAAAATAATTATTACTTGTTATTGCCGCTCAATATGCTGCCGCTTTTATTAGCCTCCTTACAAAAGTATGCGGTTTTTTCAAAAATAACGTTAACGGATGTCAGTAAAGATTGGCAAAAAATTGGACTTTATGGCCCTTTTTTAAAAGATTTACTAAATGATCAGAAATTATACATAGCAAAGGAAAATGAAGTTACAGAGTTTAATAATAAGCTAAGTTTATCTATTCCAGGACTTGCGCCGCGCATTATTTTGCTAGTGCCTACTTCTGAACCCATTGGGTTTATCGAGGCGCTTGAGCTACAGAATATTGATCACTGGCACTTACTAGATATCATTGCTGGCATTCCGACCATTTATCCCGAAACCAGTAGTCAATTTACACCACATCAACTGAACTTCCCACAGATAAACGGCGTGAGCTTTAACAAAGGTTGTTATATAGGTCAAGAAATCATCGCTCGAACACATTATCTAGGAAAATCCAAAAGTCGCCTTTATCGAGTAAGCTTTCAAGCTGATAATCCACCCTTACCAGGCACCCCTCTATTTGACAGTAATCAAAAGATCGAAAAAGGCACTCTGATTATGTGCGCTAAAGAATTGCGTAATTGTTACCAAGCCTTGGCATGTTTGCAAACTCAAGCTATTTCCCATAGTATCAGTCTAGGGAGTCCTGAAGGTCCATTAATAGACCTTTTAGAACTGCCTTATTCTATTAACTAGAACTAAAAATATGCTTACCATACAAAAAAAAATATTAGGTTTTATTCTGCTATTAGGTATCAGTGCGAGTGTATTAGCCAATGTTCCCCCTACTAATGGCAACGCTCCTTCTGCAACATTCAGCAACCCACAAAGTAAAGCTATCGAGTTTGCTAGACAAGCGGGTGCTATAGCCGGTATCGCTCAGGCTTGCGGCCAGAATTTAGGAGATTTTTCTGCAAGAATAAACGAAGCCCTAAATAAGTTATCGAGTGATCCTTCTGATCAAGCAGCCGCTTCTTTGGTTTATCAACGCATCACCCAAGAAGCGCAAATAGCTGAAAGTAAAAACCAAACTATCCCTTGCATGAAGGTGCTACAGGATTTTCGAAATTTACCAATTATGCAATCTGACTATAAAACCACGGTTATCGATCAACTTAATCCAGCTGGTCCATAATAATCGATATTTATATCACTAATTGTTGTGAGTTCGATTCCCGAATAAAAAATAACAAAATTAGAGATAATAGAAGATAAATGGGTAATATACTTAATGCATGCCGGTATTCAATAGTTGAAAAGTAATGCACGCCTGATATCAATTTGCCATGCCAGTGGCCATCTAATAATTTTCCTATCAATGGCTGAGTTAACGCACTGACAATAATATCGCCGGTATTTATTAAGGCGATTATTGTCGCTGCAACAGTTATTTTATTTAATTCTCTTCCCAATGCAAAACCTAGCATAAATGCACCAGTGCTAAATCCAAATATAAATAACAAAACTCCCAACAACCAAAGTGGAAAATTCATATAGATAATCAAGGTCATGCAAACTAAAGCTACAAAAGCATTAATCAACATTACCGGACGTCGTTTGTTTATCCGATCCGACCATAAACCTATTAATGGACTGCCAAAGGCTAAACCTAAAAAAATAAAAGAAGCCAAAAAAGCTGCTTGTGTATGAGAAACCTGATAAGTTTCTTTTAGGAAAGGAATACACCAAAGTCCGGCAAAACTATCGATGGGTGAAAAAGCCAATCCACTATAAAACGTAATTAACCAGTTTTGTTTATTATTCAATACCATCCACACATCATGAAACGAAAATTTTTCATTTATTCCAGTTTCGCTGACTGCTCCAGCCGGGTTGTCACGCACAATTAAATAAAATAAAATCGCTAAAATAAGTCCACTCACAGCACACAAATACAAACTCTGTCGCCAACCCAAAACACTAACCGCAAAGGACAATGGCACCTGGCCTGCAACTGCACCTAACATCGCTGCTGTAGCCAACAAACCACCAACAAATGCAAATTGATTGGGTTTGAACCAAAGGCTAGTCATCTTCATATAACTAACTGTAGCAAAAGCCGCTCCAACGCCCATTAATGCCCTAGCCCAAGTTGCTATATTTAAGTTATGTGCCTTAGAGAAAATATAAATTCCGGCCGCACATATCAAAATAGCTATTGCAGTTAATAAACGCGGACTATAACGGTCGAGTAAAACACCCACAAAAAGTTGAGCTATCAAAAATGAATAAAAAAAACTCGCCGCTAAATTACCTAAACCGGTACCTTGTATCTGAAATACACGCATCAGGTCCTCGGTCATGATGCTGGGAGAGACTTGTAAAATGTATTTATAAAATAAAAATGCGGCAGCTAGAGCAATGACTAACCAAGGATACAATCGGTGAGTGGTAAAATGTTTCTTTTCTATAGACATGACATGCTAAACCTTAAAATTTATTTAGCGCGACATTATGGCATTATTAGGCAATTTTTGCACTTCTTATCACAGTCACAGGACATTCTAAAAAATCTTAGGATCAAATTGATATTACAAATTTAAAAAAAATAAATATTTAATTATTAAACTAATAAATTTATTGATTCGCAAATTAAAGTCTCGGCGTATAATACGATTCATACAGCCCCGGTGGCACAGTTGGAAAGCGCGGTCCCCTCCTAAGGGACAGGTCGCCGGTTCGAATCCGGCCTGGGGCACCACATTTGCAAGAGGATAAACAAACGACTAGGCTTTTGCTTAGAGGTCTAATGAATATTTTATCGATACAATCCCATGTCAGTTATGGTTATGTGGGTAACAAAGCGGCGACTTTCCCCTTACAAGCGCTGGGATTTGATGTGTGGCCCGTTAATACAGTGCAATTTTCCAACCATACTGGCTATGGTCATTGGCAAGGTGATATTTGCACTGCTGAGCAGGTTCGTGCCGTCATACAGGGTTTAGTTTCCTTAAATTTAGCAAAACAATGCAATGCGATTTTATCTGGTTATATTGGTGATAAAGAAATTGGCCGCGTTATTGTTGAAACCGTACAACAATTTCAACAAGCCAATCCTAAACTCATTTATCTATGTGATCCCGTTATGGCTACGCCGAATGGTAAAGCCTGTTTTGTTAAACCGGATATTCCCGATTTCTTTCGTACCCAAATTTTATCCATTGCTAGCATTATTACACCCAATCATTTTGAAGCGGAATATTTATACGGAAAAAAAATTAATAATTTAAATGATTTAAAACAAGCTGCGCATTTTTTTCATAATCAAGGAATACTTATTCTCATCATAACTAGCCTAAATTTAAAAGAAAAATCGATATCAAACTCGAACAAACTTACCGCTTTTCTTTCAAGCAAACAAGGACAATGGTGCGCTACAATTTCTACTCCCAGCATACCTGCAATGATCAACGGCAGTGGGGATCTTTTTTCAGCGCTGTATTTAGGTCATTTTTTGTTAACTCACAACGCTTTAACTGCTTTCCGTTTAGCCTTAAATAAAACCCATCAAGTAATTCAAACCACTCATGCAGCAAATCGCTGCGAATTAAAAATTATTGGTAATGATTATAAGCAAGCTGCTCCAGATTATGTTATGCTACAACAGATAGAATAACAGGAAGTTACAATGAAAGATTATCGTTTTTATTTATGGATAGCCTACCTCTCAACCGCTACTGTTCTGTTAATTAATCTACTAACTCCTCTAATTCGTTATTATAAGTTACTTAAGAAAAAGCGAAGCATTACGTCATTAATCACAAAAAAATAATGTTAAAAATTTGGCAGAAAAAAAATTTTTTGGCCTATTTGCTTTGGCCATTATCATTTATTTACCGTATTTTTATTTTTTTACGCCGTAAATTTTATCAGTTCCATTTTTTAAAAATAAATTACCTCTCAATACCCGTTATCGTCGTTGGAAATATTACCATTGGAGGAACAGGTAAAACACCGGTTGTCATCGCATTAGCGCTTTTTTTAAAAGAAAAAGGTTGGCGGCCAGGTATTATCAGTCGTGGTTATGGCGGTAACACCAAGCATTTTCCCTGCTTAGTACATCAAAACAGTAATGCTCGTGAAGTGGGTGATGAACCTATTTTAATTGCTCGACATACTGGATGTCCCACCATGATCGATCCTGATCGCAGTCGCGGCGCTAAGAGTTTACTGAAACGTTCCAATTGCAACATTGTCATTAGTGATGATGGTCTACAGCACTTAAGCTTAGGTAGAGATATAGAAATTGTTGTCGTTGATGGTGAAAGGCGTTTTGGGAATAACTTTTGTTTACCTGCAGGGCCCTTACGTGAACCCGTTTCACGCTTAAATTCAGTGGATTTTGTAATCAGCAAAGAAATCCCTCAAACCAACGAATTTAAACTATGTTTGATTCCAGATTATTTTTACCAACTTATTCAAACTAAAAATAAACAGTCGAAAGAATTTTTTCTTGGAAAAAAAGTGCATGCAGTGGCAGGGATAGGAAATCCCGATCAATTTTTCAAGACCTTACGTAAACTAGGTCTTAATATTATTGAGCACCCCTTCCCCGATCATTATCTATTTAAACCGCGCGATTTCAATTACGGGGATGATGCTATTGTTATAATGACTGAGAAAGATGCAGTAAAATGCGTAGGTTTTGTTGATGCCAGACTTTGGTGTTTAAGAACCAAAACAGCATTAGACAATAATTTTCTAAATACTATATTAAATCGAATTAATTTAATAAATAAAAATCTAAAATCTTCTTCAAGCTAGTTTTTATATCTATATGTGGTTGCCAATCAAGCTGTTGTTGCGCACGTTTAATCGATGGCATACGACGTTCCACATCTTGATAACCTTTTCCATAATAATTATCTGAATTTATAGTCTGTAATTCTACTCGTGCAACATAATTTGCATAATCTGGGTAAGTTTTAATTAACTTTAATAATAATTCGGCGAGTTCACGGATAGAAATATCGTTTGCAGGATTACCAATGTTAAAAATAGTTTGTTCTGCACATCCATCTTTATTTGCAATGATTTTTAATAAGCATCCTATCCCGTCGTCAATATCAATAAAGCTACGTCGTTGTTGTCCTCCATTCACTAATTGAATGGCTTCCCCACGTAATATATTTCCAATAAATTGACTGACAACTCGTGAGCTTCCTGGCTTAGGATTATGTGGATCATCAAGCTTAGGGCCTAACCAATTGAATGGTCTAAAAAGCGTATAGCTTAATTCATTCTTTAGACCATAAGCATGAATCACTCTATCTAGTAGTTGTTTGCTGCAAGAATATATCCAACGTGGTTTATTAATGGGCCCCAGCACAAAATTACTCGTTTCTTCATCAAATGCTTCATCAGTGCACATACCATATACTTCAGAAGTCGAGGGAAAAACTATACGTTTTTGATGTTTAACGCACAAACGAATAATTTTTAAATTGGCTTCAAAATCAAGTTCAAAAATACCTAAGGGATTCTTTACATAACTTGCCGGCGTGGCGATTGCAACTAAAGGAAGTACCACATCACACTGTTGAATCTGTTGTTCGATCCATACTATTTCATGATTTAAGTCACCTTTTTTAAAGGTGAGTCGTGGGTGTTTAAGGAACTCACTGATTTTGTTTTCGCTTAAATCCAATCCAATTAGCTGCCAATCTGTTTTTCCTAAACAATGTTCCAATAGACTGCTGCCAATAAAGCCATTGATCCCAAGAATTAATACTTTTAAACTCATATTTTACTACTTGTGTTAAAAATGCATTTGTTATACTTACTTTTCATTCGTCTCATCAACAATCTTTCTAATAACATAGCGGGGGCGATGACGTACTTCTTGATAAATACGTCCAATATATTCCCCCATAATACCTAAACCCATCAGCATTATACCCATTATAAAAAAAACTATCGCAAACAACGTAAACACACCTTCCACTTCTGGACCGATAATAATCCGCCGTAAAAGCAAATATACAACAAAAAAACTGCTTAAAATGGAAATAAACAATCCCAGCATGGTAAAAATCTGTAAGGGTAATAATGTAAAACTAGTCATCCAATCAAAATTTAAACGTAACAAGCGGTAAAGGTTATATTTAGACTCACCCGACTTGCGAGCATCGTGTCCGACTTCAATTTCGGTAGGCGATATAGAAAGCCTATAGGCTTGTGCTGGAATAAATAAAGAAGTTTCCTTGCTCGCTACCATCAAATCAACGAGTGAACGTCGATAAGCTCTTAACATACACCCTTGATCACTTAAACGAATCTTAGTCATTTTATAGCGTAACCAATTATTTAATATAGAGGCATAACGTCGGAAAAAAGTATCTTGTCGATTTTTCCTTATTCCACCCACATAATCATGACCCTCTTCAATAAGTTTTATCAAATGATAGATTTCTTCGGGTGGATTTTGCAGATCAGCGTCTAAGGTAATAATAATTTCTCCTCTTACCCGCTCTAAACCTGCCATTAAAGCCATATGCTGACCAAAATTACCATTAAAATGAATAATTCGAATTTGTTCTGGTCGTCTTTTTTGTAATTCATTAAGTCGATCATAAGAATCATCCTGACTACCATCGTTTACTAAAATGATCTCGTAAGTCTCACCTAATTTATCTAAACTTGAAATTAAGCGTTGATATAACTGCTCTAGGTTTTCAGACTCATTATAAACAGGAATAACCACACTAATATAAGGTTTATTCATTTTTTCTTTGTCCTCTTTAATCATTAGTATTACATCATTGGATGATTACTTAATAAAACATCTTGATCAGTCTGTGCAAGCAAATAAATTTTCGGATTTTTTGATTGTTTAAATCGTTGATATATTTCTTTATTAGTTACCATGTAAACGTGCCCAAGACTATTCCAAATAGGCCAAAAATTAGCATCTTTTAACATCCAAGCATCGGTATCCTGATGTTGCATACCAAAGGATAACTCCCCACCGACATTCACTGCAAATACCCGTTGATTTAAATAAAAAGGTAAATCTTGATAATAATCATAGTACGCCACTACTTTATCATTTGCTTTTAATAAAGGTTTGAGAGTTGCAACTAAAGGTTTTATAGATCGCGTATCGAGCTGGGGAATACTGATAGAAACAATCAGAAAGCTAATCACACTTCCTATTGTTAAGGTTGCAAACGCCATTTTAGGTTTTCTATGTAAAACAAAACAACTCGCCACTATACTATTTAATAGAAAAACGCTATAGCTTGTTATTAAAAAAAGCTTTGCAGTTTGAGAGAGCGTTATAGAAGGATCATTTACTAAACATAAAAGACCTACAATTCCTAAACCTAACCATACCAAAGGTACAGTTATATATCCCCATTTAATATCATTGAAACGCTGCCAATGAGTAGAAAGATAATGGCCGGTTAACAAAGCCAAACCAGGAAAAATAGGTAAAATATATGGAATTAATTTAGAATGTGAAAAGGAAAAGAAAAGAAAAATTGTCCCTATCCAGAGTAAAAGAAAAATATAATTATTTTTTTCTTTAAATTGTTGCCAATTTCGGGGGAAGTGAGTGACTATGGCTTGAGGCAAAAAACATACCCAAGGTAAAAAACCAGCAATAAAAATTGGAATAAAAAACCAATCGGGTTGGTAACGTTGTGCTATTAAAGTGGAGTAACGTAAAAATTGTTGATCAATAAAATAGAATTGAAAAAATTCAGGATTCCTAGACTGCACTAAAATATGCCATGGCAAAACTATTAATAAAAATAATAAAATTCCACTCGGAAGATAACATTCTTTCAGTAAACGCCATTGATTAGATAATAAGACCCAAAGCCCAATAATCATAGCTGGAAATATGATGCCGATAAGCCCTTTAGTGAGTACTGCTAGCCCAGCAAGCATATAAGCAGTATAAAATAAAAAACGACGGCCTAAACTTGGTGATTGATTGCTGGCAACTAAAAAAGCTAACAAACTTCCAGATAAACAGACCGATAAGGTCATATCCAGCGTTACCATTCGTGCTAATGCAAAATATAGAAGACTAGAGGCAAGAATAACAGCGCTTAATAGCCCCGCTCGTCTTTCAAAAAGAACTCGACCCGCTGCATAAACTAACAAGCTTCCTAATAAGGCCACAATAGCGTTAGGTAAACGAACCGTCCACTCACTGATAGGTGCAAAATAATGATTTGTTTTAGATCTATTCAATGCATATTCTGCTTGGGTAATCCATGGATTTAAAACTTTAATTGCACCGGCCTGTAACCAGTAGAACAAGGGTGGCTTTTCAAAATATTTGACCCCGTTCAGATGAGGAGTTACAAAATCATGTACAACCAACATTTC
This sequence comes from Rickettsiella endosymbiont of Rhagonycha lignosa, assembly GCF_964031165.1. Lineage (NCBI taxonomy): Bacteria > Pseudomonadati > Pseudomonadota > Gammaproteobacteria > Legionellales > Coxiellaceae > Rickettsiella > Rickettsiella endosymbiont of Rhagonycha lignosa. The sequence continues at coordinate 1,412,554 of NZ_OZ035011.1, forward strand.
GCGTGGAATTTCAGCGTACCTACCTTCATCAGGTACACTCAGCGGCCTTGTTCCTAAAAATAAACTGAATACTAAACCAATACCCACTGCTAGTAAGATTAAATCAAAGCACCAGCTTCCTTTATTGGACTTAGCTTGAATGATCGACATGCTTATCACTGCCTATTTTGGATAGGGGTTGAGAAATGGCCCTATTACTATAATAATAGGCCAAATTTATAACGGTTCTGGAGAGGAAAAGCAATGCAAAAGCAAAAGATCGCAGTAATTTTATCCGGATGTGGCGCCTTAGATGGCAGTGAGATCCATGAATCTGTACTTAGCTTATTAGCTTTAGACCGTGCTGAATTACCTTATCAATGTTTGGCTCCGAATATATCTCAAACCCGTGTAGTCAATATGGCCGATGGTAAAACCCAGGGACATGTTGAAAGAAATATACTGGAAGAGTCCGCGCGCATTGCACGTGGAAAAATTAAAGATATTGCCTCTGCCAACCCTGATGACTATACCGCTATGATCTTTCCAGGTGGTTTTGGTGCCGCATTAAATCTGTGTAATTTTGGTTTGAATAAAGAAAATTATTCCATACAAGAGGATGTTTTTAAATTTGCTAAAGCGATGATAGAAACAAAAAAACCTGCTGGATTTATTTGTATTGCACCCGTTTTAGCCCCAAAACTTTACCCAACTGGTATTAAAATAACCATAGGCAATGATAAAGCTACTGCAGAGATATTAGAAAAGTTGGGTGCTCAACATATTCCATGTGCTGCTACAGATTGTGTCGTGGATAAAACCCATAAATTAATCAGCACGCCGGCTTATATGTTAGCCCGCTCAATTAAAGAAGTCGCGATGGGTATTGAATCCTTAGTCAAAGAACTCTCTCTCATGCTGAACACATAATCTCATTACCCATGAATAAATTTCTAAGACCGATACGTAGCTTTGTGCATCGTCAAAAAAAATTAAGCAAAAGTCAACAGCTGGCTTTTTCGTCTTTATCTAATCAAAAAATATTATCCAAATTAGATTTTAAAAACCTATTTCAGCGAGAAGCCTACACCATACTAGAAATCGGTTTTGGTATGGGTGATAGTTTGTTGCAACAAGCATTACAGTATCCAGAAAATAATTATTTCGGAATTGAAGTTCATCGTCCTGGAATCGCATTAATATTAAAACAAATCGAAAAACTTAAACTTAACAATATTAAAGTTTTTTATGCCGATGCCACAGAAATTTTAGCTCATTCCTTCCCTAAACATAGCTTAGATTTAGTGCAAATTTTTTTTCCAGATCCTTGGCCGAAAACTCGGCATCATAAACGACGATTAATACAAGAAAAATTTATTGCGTTATTATATGAAAAACTTAAATTAAATGGCAAATTACATCTTGCCACAGATTGGCAAGATTATGCTCAACATATGTTAAAAATCATGGAAAGTGCGTCTGAATGGCAAAATACGGTTGAGAAAAATCAATTCACACCCAGACCATCCACAAGGCCAATGACTAAATTTGAAAAACGCGGTCAAGAATTAGGTCATTCAATCTGGGATCTGGTTTTTCGTACACTTTAATTTATACATACTCACAGCAATAGATTTTTGGCAAGGTATCATGAAAGTAAGCAACCGGAATGTATTTAAGAACCATGAAGGAGTGCAAATTGAGTGACAACACAGACAAAAATGTAAACCCAAAGAGTAAAGTTTAATCATTCATAAACATAGCAAGCAAATCATTATAAAACCGTTTACCAAATTCTGTCGTTTCCATTTCAAACCCATCATAATTCAGCAAACCTTGTTGCTGCGCTTTGTGTAAAATAGGTTGAATAGTTGATAAAGATAATCCTGTTCGCTGCTGAAATAATTCTACTGGAATTTTTTGATACAGTCTTAATGCATTTATCATAAATTCGAAAGGCAATTCTTCAGGTAAAATAAATTTTTCTTCAGCTAAAAAAAGATTTTTTTGTGCTAAATATGCTTTTGGATTCTTTTGCTTCCAAACACGCCTTATAGTCCTTTTTTTGTTATCAGTTATTTTACTGTGCGCGCCTGCCCCAATGCCTATATAATCACCAAACTGCCAATAATTAAGATTGTGTAAGCAATTGTATCTATCTTTACTGAAAGCAGAAATTTCATAGTGCTTATATGCTTTTTGTTTAAAAATTTCTTCTCCTCGATCCTGTAATTCTCCCATCGTTTCTTCTAGTGGTAATTGCGGTGGTCTTTGATAAAATCGAGTATTCGGTTCAATAGTCAACTGATACCAAGAAATATGCGTCGGCTCCAACGAAAAAGCAATCTGCAAATCCTCCAGACCTTCTATTACAGTCTGGTTCGGCAAACCATGCATCAGATCGAGATTGATATTGGTAAATCCTGCTGTTTTAGCTGCTGAGACGGCTTTAATCGCTTCATTTCCATCATGAATACGACCAAGGATTTTCAATTTTTCAGTAGAAAAACTTTGTATGCCTAATGAAAGTCGATTAATACCTGCTTCACGATAACCATAAAAACGTTGATATTCTACGGTACCCGGATTGGCTTCCAAGGTAATTTCGATAGCATCAGAAAATTCTAAACGTTGGGCTAGTTCTACCAGCAAATACTTAAGCGTAGCGGGTGAAAATAAACTGGGAGTACCTCCACCCATAAAAATACTGGTGATCGGTCGATCGTGCAGATTATCGAGATCTTGCTCTACATCTAAAAGCAACATGTTTACATAATTTATTTCTGGCAAATCAGTTAGTAAAGTATGGGAATTAAAATCACAATAAGGACATTTTCGTATACACCAAGGGAAATGAATATATAGAGACAAAGGTGGTAGTGTTAACATACATACTTTAGATATGGGAAAAATATAAATTTGTCTTATATAAAAATTCAATTATTCCATTTTTTTCATGTTTTAAAAAAATATTATTTAATTGTTCTATCATAGCCTTATATTTTGCATGCTCAGGCCCTGGAATAAATGACATGGATAGTAATCTGCCTTGAAATCCTTCCCAATCAAATTGCTGAACGTTTCTAAATGATGCAGTTTTTATAGTATGGCCCTTAAAAAAACTATCCATAGCCACTTTATCTAATTTTTTAGCATTAGAACTAGCATAATCATTGCCATACTTTAACAATAAACTTTCATAATCGCATATAAGCGGAGATTGGACATCTCGAACATTCCAGACCAACACTACCCAGGCCTTAGGTTTGGCAATTCGTTTAAATTCTCGTTTGGTTTTTTCCATATCAAACCAGTGAAAAGCAGTGCCAACAGTTATAAAATCAACACTCGCATTCTCTAAATGAGTTGCTTCAGCTGTACCGAAAATTGAGTGAAATTGAGAATATTGTGCTAAATAATCCTCTCCCGCTTCTCTCATTGCTTGATTAGGTTCAACACCGTACACTTTATTGCCATAAGCGAGAAATAATTTAGCCAGAAATCCCGTACCAGAACCTATATCTGCAATGACACTTTTTTTGTTTAAATCACATTTACTCACGAGCAAATCCAGTATTTCTATCGGATAAGAAGGTCGATATTTAAGATAATGTGGTACCGTCTTAGTAAAAGGTTCAATAAATTTATCCGCCATTTAGAAGTTTCCAATATTGGTTTTTTTCTAAATTATATCATTGGTAAGCTTAATTTTTGCTTTATTATAAAAAAGTCTTTCCAAGGATCATGTTTGAGCTTAGCTAATCGTTGCGGCAAGTTTTTCACCGTAAAAGTGTCGGATTTAATTCGTGTAGTTAATTCATTCCAATTTAAAGGGGTGGCCACGGCTGCATTCGCTCTAATGCGAGTTGAATACGGGGCAATACTGCTGGCGCCGCGTTGATTTCGCAGGTAATCAACAAAAATCTTCCCTTTACGCTTGGCTTTACTCATATTTGCAACCAATAACTGAGGATTCTGCATTACCAAATATTGCGTAAATGTATGGGCAAAAACTTTTACTTTGTCCCAACTATACAGCCGTTTAATGGGAATAACCACATGCAATCCTTTACTTCCGGTCGTTTTAACAAAACTCTTCAAGTTAATCTTCTGCAAATTATCTTTGACAAAAAAAGCGGCTTCAATAAGCTTTTTCCATTCGGTATCCAATCCAGGATCAAGATCGAAGGTAATAAAATCAGGTTTTTCTATTTTATCAATTTGACTTGCCCAAGGATGAATTTCCAAAACACCTAGTTGTATCAATGCCATTAAACCAAGTTTATTTTTAATATAAAGATACGGTTCTGACTTATTCGTTTTATCTGTCAAAGTTATAGCATACAGATTTTCTGTTTCAGTGTTTAAATGCCTTTGATAAAAACATTTTTTCTTTTCACCATTAGGACAACGCAGTAATGTTAATGGTCGTTGCAAAATATAAGGTAGTATCCATTCTGCTATTTGATTGTAATAATTTGCCAAATCTAATTTCGTAATATTTACATCGGGATATAATAATTTATCGGGATGAGATAAATTAAATTTTGTTTTTGGACACTTATTTTTTTTAATCGCTATTTTGTTTCGATTTAATTTACCCATTTTTTAATACTACTCCTTGATAATTTCATTGGGTTTTTTATCATTGCGTATTCCTTTAAAACTAGGATGACGTAAAACCCCCGATTGCGTCCATTCAGTAAATTCTACTTCAACTATTATTTTGGGGAGAACCCAAGTCACTTGACCTAAAGATCGTGGCACAATCTTAAAAGGAGTCTTATTAGTTTTATATTTATTTAACAATTTTCTAATGTTTTTTAAAGAATTTTCGTCAAATCCAGTGCCCACTTTGCCACAATAAAGTAATTGACTTCTCTTGCCGTATATCGCTAATAGTAAGGAGGCAAAATGATGTCGATTTCCATTTCCTGGAGTAAATCCTATAACTAAAAATTCTTGGCGTTTGCTACATTTTATTTTCAGCCAATTTCTATTTCTTCCTGATATATATGGGCTAAATTTATTTTTAGACACAATACCTTCCAGCCCTTTTTTACAGGCTTTTTTAAAAAAAATATCACCATCATTTCCATCGATGTGTTTGCTAATTATTAATTTACTATTATTTAAGGGAATTAATTTCCTTAATATTTTTTTACGATCTTGTAGAGCACAACGGCTTAAATCTTTACCGTAATAATAAATTAAATCAAAAACAACATAACTTAATATGGATTTTCCCTTTTTATTAATAGAATTAGATAATAATTGAAAATCAGGTTGTTTTTTTCGATTTAAAGCAATAACTTCTCCGTCAAGAATCGCAGATTGCAGACTTAGTTTTTTTATTTCTAGTTGCAACTCTTTAAATTTTTCAGTCCAATCTTTTTTATTTCGAGTCAAAAACTTTATTTTTTTATCTTTAATAAAGCAAAGTAAACGATACCCATCAAATTTCACTTCATGTAACCATTCATCTCCGATAGGTGGTTTTTTAACCAATGTGGCTAATTCCGGATAAATAGAATTAGGCATAGATTTTTTTTTGGCTTTGCCTAGTTCAGCATTTTTTGAAATTTTAGTTAATTTAGATTTTTTAGGTAAATCTACTTGGAATTTTTTGGCTATTCCTTGCAAGGATTGTCGGCTAAAGACGCTATTAGGTTTAGCTAGCGTAATATCATATTGCTGTTCGGATCGCGCATATTTATCATTTACTTTAATAAGCAACCAATTTTTTGGATTATTTTTGATTTGAACTAAATTCCAAGCTCCCTTTAATTTTTTACCTTTTACAATAAAACTTAAATGACCTTTTTTATAAGCAAAATTTGCATCAGCATTTTCACATACCCATGTACCTACATCCCACAACATCACCGTGCCGCCACCATATTCGCCTTTGGGAATGATTCCTTCAAATTTAGCATATTCAATAGGATGATCTTCTACATGTACCGCTAAACGCTTAATTGAACTATCTAAACTAGGTCCTTTGGGTATCGCCCAACTTTTTAAAACGCCATTTAATTCCAAACGGAGATCGTAATGCAAATGACTGGCAGCATGTTTTTGGATAATATAAATTAATTGCTTGTTTGTTTTAATACTGCCATACGGTTCTGTACTATGCTTAAAATTCCTTTTTTTACGATACTTTTGTAAAGACATAACCACCTAGGACCGTCGCTTTTTTGATGCCTGTTGTTTATTTCTTTCTAAACTTTTTTTCAATAAATCCACAAAATCGATGACATTACTTTTCTTAAGCTTGGTTGAAGTTTTTTTGGAAGAACCTTTTTTATGATGAATCTTAGCTTCTACCCATTTAGTTAAAGTTTCTCTAAATACATCGTGATAATCTTTAGGATTCCACTTTGTAGTCATTCCATTAACCAGTTGTTTAGCGATCTCTATTTCTTTTGCTGAAATTTTATAAGCCTTCACATTGGTTGAAGGAAATTCATAATCTGAAACTTTTCTAAGTTCCTGATGATATCTAAGCAGATTAAGCACTAATGCATTTTCATAGGGCATAAGCGCTGCTAGATATTCGCGGGTATGAATGATAACTTTAGAAATTCCAACCTTTTTAGTATCTTTTAAAATTTCGCGCAATAAAACATAAGCTTTTTCACCCTTCTTATCTGGAACTAAATAATAAGGTCTTTCGTAATCCATGGTATTTATGCTATTTTTGTTAACAAAAGTAACAATATCTATAGTCTTAGAATGCTCACCTGAAATAGCTTTAATATCAGATTGCTTTAATATTAAGTAATTATTATCATCATATTCATATCCCTTAGCGATATCCGTCCAAGGCACTTCTTCACCAGTATGCTCATTGATTCGTACATAGCGAATTCGCGCTTTATCACGGCTATCGATTAATTTAAATTGTATATCAAATTTTTTTTCGGCTGGATATAAAATAACCGGTATGTTTACTAAACCAAACGTAATATATCCTTTCCAAATAGGCCTTGCCATTTAAGTCGTCCTTTATTTCAAGTTAAAAAATCTTTTACATTATATATCTAGCATATATTTAGTAATTTGAACTTCAAACTGACTAATTTTTAAACAACTTAAATCTAGCGCTACTTTGTTTGAGGAATAAATTTAATATTTAAATAATTTGTATTTATAATTACTATAATAATAATCAAAAAAATATATGTTATTCATAACCATTGGCTTATAAATTTCAAGATAAAACCCCTTTCAGATTGATAACGTGTTATCATCGGTCGCTAAAGGATATTAATATCCCTGATGTTAAATCCAGTCACCCAGTGTTCCCGGCAGAAACCTCCTAACCGTCCAGATAAGATACTAAACCAACACGTGAACTGACTCGCTTGCTGTTTCGCCAGGCTGATATTGGCATTACACATTTTTAAAAACAAGGAAGTATTTATGTATAAAAAGTATAATCTCTTCGCAAGTTTGAGACGTAATTCGATTAAGCATATCCAACACAACTTGAGCAGAGTTAAAATTTCTCTCCAAGAAAAAAATGGACAATTGCAAAAAATTAAAGATGAAGACTTACCGGCTCTGAATAAATGCTTAAGATATCTCTTTAAAAATAATTGTTTATCAAAGGACAACTTTGAAAAATTAGTTGTTGAGTCGCAAAGAAATAATCTATCCATGAAATTTAAATCCTTAATCATTGAGGAGTTGAGCAACAAAAATATATTAAATCAACATAATTTTGATCTTATTTTTAATCATCCAATTATAGTCGACAAGCTAAAATGGACTCGTCAATATATTTGGAAAACTTTGATTCAAACTTTATTGAAAAATAAAAATTTGATTACACAAGATAATTTAAATAGAATTTTTCTACATAAAGATTTCAAAACTCTAATTAAAGTTTTAAATATTTTTTCTCCGGGAGGTAAAGATGGATATAACGTAATAACTCAAGATTTCCTAAATAAAATTACTTCCCAAAAACATTTAGTAAGGTTTAACTATCTACTAAGATATATTCCAAATTCAATTTGGCAGCAAGGTGGCCAGCGCTTAATTTTCAGTGTCGATGAATTAATTCAGTGTAATAAAAACCTTGGCAACCAAAAAATTGTAACCGCAAATAAACAGCCATGGCTTCACGAAAATATTGATGAAGATTATTTTGATAAAATGCTGACTAAATGTATCACCGCGCCCACTTCAAAAGCGTCAGCAAATATTTTCGTCTCTAACGGTCCAATTCCTATAATATCAAATCTCACACATAATACTTTAGAGATAAATAGAATGGGGGAAATAGCAAATTCATCCGAACATTCTTTAAATCAAACAAACTATAACGAAAACAACCGTTCCAAAGATTCGTTCTTACCCACTACACTGTGGGAAAAAAATGTACTTCTATTGCTAGTCTATGGAATGTTCGTTAAACGCAAAAAGTTACCTTTTTCTAATTCTATTACATCTGTCAACAGCACCAAGGAAGAAAATATGACTATTGTAGAAAAACAGCTAGTTAGAGGAATAGAAAAATATCATATGAGATAAATTATCTGCTCTCGATTTCGAGAAAATTAGCTAATTGATTGATTACAGGTAAGTGCTAAAATCAAATGAGAGGCTCTACTCCACCTAAGAAATAAAGTAATCGCGTAGATTTATCTTAAGTAATTGAAAAAATCAAGATAGTAAGACTAAAATGCTCGTGAAAAATTGTATCGTAAATTTATCAGAATTTAACTTAAGCAAACAAATCCATTCATACTAGGTTAGGTATCGAAAGAAAGTACCTGCAAAACCTGCCATAGCAAGGTTTCACGCTAGGGAAAGCATTGAATATTAAACTAAGTTATTGAAAAAAAAGATATTCTGGTGCGCCCGGAGAGATTCGAACTCCCGACCACCAAGTTCGTAGCCTGGTACTCTATCCAGCTGAGCTACGGGCGCATAATCCCAAAGAGCCCGGCATTTTAACAGTTTATCCTTCATCCAGCTAGTCTCCTGCTTAAGCAATTTAATAGTGGTGAGGGAATTTGTAACAACTCCCAGAGGATAAAGAAACCATTATGACTTTTGCACAACAATTAAACTGCAAGGTCCTACAACAAAGTCCTGAGGAAGGACGGCATGAAGAAACTAAAACCATTGCCAAAAATTTATTAAAGAATAAGATTCCCTTGTCTGTAATTAAATTATCAACGGAGCTATCTGAAAAAGAATTAATGTTAGGAGTCTGTTAATTAAGCTCCAAATTATAAGCCATCAAGTTCTGTATAATAAAGGATCAAAAACCGATCTTTGTTGATTCGTAGAATAAGCATTCGATGATTTTCCCCAAAATAAGCTTTGGATCGTATTTTTTCTTTTTAAGCCAGCCGCATTAGCTACTAAATCATAAAGCTTACTATTTCCTAGACACCCTCTTTCAATAGTATTGTTCCAGCTTATTATTTCATTTTTCAATGCTTGCTCATTGAGAGGATCTTTTAAAACAGTCAATAACGTTTGGATATTATTAATTCTTCGTTGAGAACCGGCTCTATCATTGCTATGGGCTTTATAGGTTTTTTGAACATAAATAAAAATAGCTTTCACAATTGATTGGCGCAAATCGTTCAGTTTATTACTCGCTAATTGATTGTCTATTTCTAAAGATAACTTAAAGGCATTGATTAGTGTTTCACCTAACTGAGAAGTATATGAATTTTTAAAAAATTCTAAAATTTCAATCAATTTAAGTTTCCCATTTAAATCTTGAAATTTATTCAATTCCAAAAAATTATTTAATTGGGGATCTTTTATTCCCGTAGAGTTTTTAGCTTTTTGCTGCAGAGCAATCAACGTTTGATTTAATAAAGAAAATTTTTTAAAAATAGATGCAAAACTTTTATTAAAATTTAAAATAAGTAACAATGGTAATTTTATTCTGACTAATTTTTCATATTGTTGTCTTGAACAAATTTTTTCTACTTTAGTAATAGCCCCTTTGAGAGAAATGCGCTCTTTATAATCAGTTAAAGTCATTTCGTGTATAAGACTGTCCATGATGGGTTCATTAATTGATCCTTGTTTACATATATCAGAAAAAGTTTTACCTAAAGAAAAAATATCGCTTGATTGGCAGCTTTTTTTATCCTTTGCTTCTGGAGCAATATAAGCTGATGCGCCTGAAATTTTTCTATCTTGATCACCTTCCCATTTACAAAAACCAAAATCAATAATATTGACTTGTGGTTTTAAACTTTCCGGTATAAAACTAAGCATAATATTATCAGGTTTAATATCTTCATGAACTAAACCTTGTTGATGTAGATTTTGCAATGCTTCCAGTAAGCTTAATAAAAGAAAAATTTTTCTATTTTTGTTTAACTTATCAATAATTCCATTTACTAATAACTCATCGAGCGTTGCACCTGGCATTTTATGCATAACAATATAATTTACTGTTTTTTCTTGTTTAGAAGGTTCAACCCTCTCAATGACAGGTTTCATATGTAAATAAGGTATATTTACGCCAAATAGAGTTTCATTCTTTGCACATGAATTAATTATCCCAGGACGATCTACCTTAACAACACGTTTTTTATTATTTTCTTTTTTTAATATTTCTATTTGATGGTGTTCATTTAATTTAAGGGTTACACTAACAGGAAACACTTTGCAAAAACCACCCATGTCTAGATGTTTATTATTAAACACTTCATAGCGATAACCTGATTGCTTTATCTTTTTTGATTTTTTAGTAGAATGGCGTTCTCGACAAAGAATAGTCGTGTTTTCTAAATCGACCTGATTTTTCTTTTCATCGATTACTTTAAACTTAAATCCTGTCAAAACCATGCCTGGCTTCATTTTTTTTAATAAATAGACCAGTAATTCCTTTTGGTTTTTAATAGCGGTGGACAAGCTCATTTGATTTTAATTATTTTTATTATGGTATAGCTTGAATATTAAATAATTATTAAAAGTTCCTTTAATGAGCTACCAAAAATAGTATCGTGCTAAGACCTGATTGGAGACTGGAAAAAAATGGGGTAAGGAATTTGTAAGGCAGTGGCGTTTATTCTAACGCAACTTAGTCAATTTAGATAAATTGTAGTGCAACCAAAATATCGAAAGCTGTTGATTATTAATGATTTTTAAAACTAAATACCAAGTTTGTAGCCTGATATTCTATCCAGCTGAGCTACGTGCACAATTCTAAAGAGTCAGGTATTTATCAGTTTATGTTTCATCCAGCTAACCTTGATAGATTGAAATTTACTTATTCATAAGATTGAAAAATTTTCGGTTGATTCAACAAGAGATAAAAACAATGGAATTGAAGTGTTGTGGCAGTGTAAAACTAAACAAATAAAGTAAAATATTAATTTAAATTAGAATTTAGCTAAACCCATCTCAATTAAAAGACATGGCGGAGAGAGAGGGATTCGAACCCTCGATGGTTTTTACGCCATACTCCCTTAGCAGGGGAGCGCCTTCAGCCTCTCGGCCACCTCTCCGACGCTGAGGTTGGCGAGTATAGCACTACCTTAAGTTTTATAAAATAGTTGGTTATTCTTCACTGTCTTCTAACTCACCTTCGTCAGAGTGTCCTTCTTGTTTTTGTTTTTCTTGTTGAATACGCTGATAAATTTCTTCTCGATGAACAGAAACTTCTTTAGGTGCGTTAATACCTAATCTTACTTGATGACCTTTAATGCCCAGTACCGTTACTGTCACATCGTCACCAATAATAAGTGTTTCTGCAATACGCCGTGTCAAAATAAGCATCTTTATGATTCTCCTTTAGTTGACTCATTAATCGACCATATGCAACACCTAAGCAATTTCTATCTATATAACAAAAAAAGATAGAAAAATTCACATACAGACATTTTGCGGAATTAGTCTACTAACAAAACCTTAAGGAAAGCTTAATACTATTTAAAAATACGTAAAATTCCGTAAAAATAAGCTAGCAAAGCTAATTATTCTTCGCCTAAGCCAAAAACATGATGCAAAATCTGAACGCCTCGCACTATCTGGTCATCACTAACCATCAGAGAGACCCTTAGCGCTGAGGATAAAGTTAAAATAGCATTGATACCTACTGATTCCAGTGCTTCAAATAAGGTATGAATGATACCTGGATGAGAATGCAAACCTGTCCCAACCACAGAAAGCTTTGCCAGTTTATTATCGCCCACTATGGATAGCGCAAATTTCTCCTTTACTAAAATTTGAAGTAATTGTTCTGCTTGATGATAATCTGCTCTTGCTAGCGTAAATGTTATATCCATTTGTTTTGGAGAAATTTGTTGTTGGGTTAACATATCAATTTCAATACGCGCATCACTAAGCAAAGAAAAAAAGTGCGACATGGCTTCTTTTTCAGCTGTTAATCCATGAATAGTCAATTTTGCCTCGTGATGACTCGCAGTAACTCCAGTGATTTTTGCTCCTTCTACTGAGGATTCTTCTTTGTCGGCCTGGATTAATGTTCCGTTCCCGTCTTGAGAGCTTGATAAAACACGTAATGGAATACGATATTTACTGGCCAGTTCGACTGCTCGATGTTGCACGACTTTCGCCCCTGCACGGGCAAACTCTGTCATTTCGATGAAACAAATTTGATCTAAGCGTTTCGCCTGGGGAACAAGATGAGGATCGGCCGTGTAGACACCATCAACATCCGTATAAATTTGGCATTCATCGGCTTTTAAGACAGCCGCTAAAGCAGCTGCGGTCGTATCCGAGCCACCCCGTCCTAAAGTCGTCATATCACCAGAATCTGAAATTCCTTGAAAACCAGCAACAATAGGCACTCTTCCTGCGCCGATATCACTTCGTAATACTTCTTCTTTAATACTTAAAATACGCGCTTTTTTATGATGACTATCAGTATAAATTGGGACATGAAAACTATTATAGGATCGTGCTGGACAACCTTGTGCAAGTAAAGCCATCGCTAATAAGGCAGTAGCCGCTTGTTCCCCAGTAGCTAATAATAAATCATACTCTCTCGAATCAGGTTCTTCGTTCAATATTTTAGCTAACGAAATCAAACGATTGGTTTCACCTTCCATCGCAGAAACAACCACCACCAATTGATGTCCTTGTGCGCGAGTTTCAATAATTTTATTTGCAACCTGTTGAATTTTATCGATACTTCCAACCGAGCTGCCGCCAAATTTTTGTACAATTAAAGCCATTGTAATGTTCTATTAATTAATTATTCAATTCTAAGCATAGTTGCCATTTAAGCGGGTCTCAACCCAATGTTTTACATTTTTTAAAGCCCCATCTAAGGCTTCAGGCTTCCCTCCTCCTGCTTGAGCAAAATCTGCACGCCCACCGCCGCTTCCTCCTATCGCATGCGCTATATTATTAGCCAATTCCCCCGCTTTTATTTTGTCGGTCAACTCTTTGCTGACACCAACCACTAATTGAACACGCTGTTGTTCAATACTCGCTAAAACAATGACTGCGGGTTTTAATTTATTTTTAAGTTGGTCTAATAAATGACGAAATCCTGCTATATCAATTCCATTAATTTCACTGATTAATAACTTAATCCCTTGTATTTCGATCGCTTGAGAAATAAGCTCTTCTCCCATCATAGCGACTATGGACTGCTGTAAAGCGATAATCTGCTTTTGCAGAGCTTGCTTAGCTTCCATGTCCATACGCGCTTTTTCTAATAAATTATCCTTAGAGCTTTTAAAGAGCTTAGCAAGTTGATTAGTTTGTTCCTCTAAGGCTGCAATCCAATCTATAGCATATTGTCCAGTAACGGCTTGAATGCGACGTATCCCTGCAGAAATTCCTATTTCTGCAGATATTTTAAATAAACCAATATTACCGGTACGCGAAACATGTGTCCCTCCACATAATTCCTTGGAAAAAGAACCCATCGTTAACACACGTACTTTATCTGCATATTTCTCGCCAAACATCGCTAACGCGCCGGTATTCTTTGCATCTTCCGTCGACATCTCTTCGGTAACAACTGATAAATTAGCTCGAACTTGTTGGTTAACGCGATCTTCTATCAACTTCAGTTGTTCTATACTTAATGGATGGGTATGTGAAAAATCAAAACGTAAGCGTTCTGGTTCCACTAAAGAACCTTTCTGTGTCACATGCTCTCCTAAAACTTCTCTTAATGCTGCGTGTAATAGATGGGTTGCAGAATGATTTAAAGTAATCGCGCGACGTTTTTCAGCATCGACTTCTGCCTTCAATTTATCACCTTTTTGCAAATGACCTTTAATTAACTTACCTTTATGAAGAATGGATGTTCCCTCTTTAAAGGTTTCAGTCACTAAAAAACGACTCGTTGTATTAACTAAATATCCCGTATCACCCACTTGTCCACCACCTTCCGCATAGAAAGGGGTCTTAGTTAAGATAACAAACCCTTCTTCATTTTCGGATAGTTCTTGTATAGATTGCTTGCCATCAAATAAATCCAAAATAGGAACAGCTGCTTGTTTTAATGCCTTATAACCAATAAACTCAGTAGCGTTCTTTTCAGTTAAGGATAAACTCGGCGCAGATGCAAAACGACTCGCCAACTTAGATTGACTTCTTTGACGTTGCATTTCCTTCTCAAAACCTGCTATGTCTACGCTTAGGCCCTGTTCTCGAGCCATATCTGCTGTTAAATCCATGGGAAATCCATAAGTATCATACAAGCGAAAAACTGCCAACCCTGGTAATTGTTTTTTGCCCTGCAGCTTAGTTATTTCTTGTTCAAATAGCTTAATACCATGGTTTAGGGTACGAGCAAATTGCTGCTCTTCATGCAGCAAAATCTTTTCAATAAATTTTTGCTTTTTTGCTATTTGCGGATATGCTTGCAACATTTGCGCCGCTAAAGGTTTTACCAATTGGTAAAAAAAAGGGCGATCTAGACCTATTTTATGACCATGTCGAATAGCCCTACGAATAATTCGACGTAGTACATAAGAGCGTCCTTCATTACCAGGATTAACCCCATCACTGACTAAGAAAGCACAAGCACGAATATGATCTGCGATAACGCGTAGTGAGGTATTGGTAAAATCAGTTATTGATGCTTGCTTAGCAACTACCTTTATCAAAGGTTGAAACAGATCCGTGTCATAATTATTTGTGACTCCCTGCATAACTGCCGCTAACCTTTCTAGACCCATACCGGTATCCACTGAAGGCTTTGGCAAAAGGGTAAGTGCTCCATCTAAGGAGCGTTGAAACTGCATAAAAACTAAGTTCCAGATTTCAACATATCTATCTCCATCCGCGGTTGGTGTACCTGGAGGCCCACCAGAGATATTGGGCCCATGGTCAAAAAAGATTTCTGAGCATGGACCACAAGGGCCAGTATCTCCCATAGACCAAAAATTATCTTGTTTACCACAACGAGAAAAACGCTTGGGGTCGATTTTAATCTCGTTTAACCAAATCGATGCCGCTTCTTCATCTTCAATAAATACCGTAATCCATAATTTTTCTGGGGAAAGATTTAACTCCTCAGTCAAAAACTTCCAACTATAAAGGATAGCCTCGCGCTTAAAATAATCCCCAAAGCTGAAATTTCCTAACATCTCAAAAAAAGTATGATGCCTAGCGGTATAACCTACATTTTCAAGGTCATTATGTTTGCCGCCAGCCCGCATACATCGCTGTATACTCACTGCCCGAGAATAAGGTTTCGTTTCTAGACCCAAAAAAACATCCTTAAAGGGCACCATGCCGGCATTAGTAAATAACAAACTCGGATCATGGGCTGGAATTAAGGAAGCGGAGGGAACAATCGTATGACCCTGACTTTTAAAGTAATTAAGAAATAGTTCGCGTAGGGCATTGCTATTCATGTGGGGCTCTTCAATGCAAAAGCGAAGAGTATCACGGCAAGAGATTTTTGTGTCAATAAATTAAGAATGAACTTAGCCAATTTACAAGCAATATAAGTCAATTAGCCCCTATTATTATCTATAGTTAGGTTTTACCCCATTTTTAAACTAAGCTTATTATTCTTTTTTGATTACAGGTTAAACAGCGCAAAAATCAATTATCCTACTTTAAGCCTTTGTATTTTCTTATTAATATTCGAATTTAAAGGGCAATTTATGGTATAATTTTCAGTTTTTAACCCTTATCACGTATGTCGATTAAAAATGAGATTTTGGTGGAGAAAACCCCATCCTTAACCGAGTGTGAAACAATCGTTTCGAACACGGAAAGCTCTCTTGAGCCAGAATTAGGCCTTAAAGACAATGCTAGCCAACAGGGTGGACTAGATATGCCGAAGTATGACTCTTCTAACATAAAAGTCTTAAAAGGTCTTGATGCTGTTCGGAAACGTCCTGGTATGTATATCGGTGATACGGATGATGGGACAGGTCTCCACCATATGGTCTTTGAGGTCGTAGATAACTCCATAGACGAATCTTTAGCGGGTTACTGTTCTCAGATTGATATCACACTGCATAGCGATGACTCAGTCACCGTTAAAGATAATGGCCGTGGTATTCCAGTTGATATTCATACTGAAGAAGGTCGATCAGCTGCCGAAGTTATCATGACAGTCTTACATGCAGGTGGAAAATTCGATAGTAATTCCTATAAAGTCTCAGGTGGCTTGCATGGTGTAGGTGTTTCCGTGGTTAACGCCTTATCTGAAAAATTACAGCTTACTATCCGGCGTAATAACAAGGTCTATGAACAAACTTATCTGCTAGGTGAACCCGCAGCACCATTACATATCACTGGAGAAACGCAAGAAAGAGGTACCGAAATTCGTTTTTACCCTAGCAAGCTCATTTTTCAACATAACAATGAGTTTCATTACGATATTTTGTTAAAGCGCTTGCGTGAGTTATCTTTTTTAAATTCTGGTGTAGCGATCAACCTTATCGATGAACGAAGCAATGAAGAAACCCAACTTAAATATGTGGGAGGCATTAAAGCCTTTGTTGAATATCTTAATCAAAACAAAACCTTAATCCATAAACAGCCTTTTTATTTTACCGCTGAACGCGATGAAATTACTGTTGAAGTTGCTTTACAATGGAATGATAGCTTTCAGGAAAATATTTTATGTTTTACCAATAACATTTCCCAGCGTGATGGAGGAACCCATCTGGCTGGTTTTCGTGCTGCGTTAACTCGAACCTTAAATACTTACATCGATCGTGAAGCGACTAGCAAAAAGCTAAAAATCACCACTACGGGTGATGACACGCGTGAAGGCTTAACAGCTGTTTTATCGGTTAAGGTTCCTGATCCTAAATTCTCTTCGCAAACCAAAGATAAATTGGTTTCTTCTGAAGTAAAAGGAATCGTTGAAGCTTTAACATCAGAAAAGCTTGAAGAATTTTTATTAGAAACGCCACAAGATGCACGAGCTATCATGATGAAAATCATCGATGCGGCACGGGCGCGTGAAGCGGCGCGTAAAGCGCGTGAAATGACACGACGCAAAACTGCATTAGATATTGCTGACTTACCTGGGAAATTAGCGGATTGCCAAGAAACCGATCCGGCTCTTTGTGAATTATTTATTGTCGAAGGAGATTCTGCAGGTGGTTCTGCCAAACAAGGCCGCAATCGTCGTTATCAAGCTATTCTGCCACTTACAGGTAAAATCTTAAACGTGGAAAAAGCTCGCTTTGATAAAATGTTATCCTCAGAAGCAGTTGGCACATTAATCACAGCGCTGGGTTGTGGCATAGGTAAAGAGGAATACAATCCAGATAAACTACGTTATCACCGTATTATTATAATGACCGATGCGGATGTCGATGGCTCGCATATCCGTACTTTATTACTGACATTTTTCTATCGGCAGATGCCAGAATTGCTGCAACGCGGCACTATCTATATTGCTCAACCTCCTTTATATAAAATTAAAAAAGGCAAGCAAGAACAGTACTTAAAAGACGATGCGGCGCTGCAAGCTTATCTCACACAAACCGCACTGCATGATGCTGCCTTTTATCCTCAGGCAGAAGGTTTTTCTATTCAAGGTATTGGTTTAGAAAAATTAGTTATGGATTATCGTAAAGCACAGATGATGATTCAACATTTGTCGCGACGTTATCCAATAGACGCTCTGCAAGCTATTCTTGATCTTCCTCCCTTATCTTCTGAAGAACTAATCGACTCTTCTAAAATGCTGGAATGGACCAAAAACTGGCAAGATCAATTGCAACAAACTACAAATAATGAAGCTATTCGTTATCAAGTAACTATTTATGAAAATACTGAAAGACATGTATTTTTACCTGAAATAACAATCAGTACACATGGTTTAGAAACAACCTATAAAATTTCTTATGAATTCTTTAAAACACTTGAATATCAATGTTTATTTGATATGACTAAGCAGCTACATGGACTAATTGGATCGGGTGCTTATGTACAGCGAGATACCAAAAAACTGATAGTGAAAAATTTTAAAGAAGTGTATGAATGGTTATTAGCTGAGGCACGCCGCGGGCAAGCTATACAACGTTATAAAGGTTTAGGAGAGATGAATCCTGATCAATTATGGGAAACAACGATGGATCCGAATACCAGACGTTTGTTACGTGTCACGGTTGAAGATGCTATCGCAACCGATCAAATCTTTACTACCTTAATGGGCGATCAAGTTGAACCTCGTCGTGATTTTATTCAACAGAATGCCCTAGAAGTTGATAATTTAGATATATAAAATTATTCTGGAAATAAAACTAAAGTTGATAATTATATACCTAGGATCCAGAAAAAATGGAAAGCTTTAAACCTTGGCAAGCTTTAAAAAAAAATTCAATTGTTGATATTATTGCACCTGCTAGCGCCGTGACAGATATATCTATCCTAGAGAAAGTAAAAACTTTATTAACAACCTGGCAGTTAATACCAAGAATTTCTTCTGATTTATTTGGGCCTGATCTGCTATGTGCAAACAGTGATGAAAAACGTTTTCACCAGTTAAAAGACGCTTTATTTAACCCTACTTCCGATGCAATTTGGTGTTTACGTGGGGGCTATGGTTGTACTCGTCTCATACCTTCCTTACTAAAATTAACCGCACCTGAAAAATGCAAGTTGTTTATTGGTTTTAGCGATATCACCGCTTTACATTTATTTCTTCAAGAAAAATGGCATTGGCAAACACTGCATGGCCCTACACTTAATCAAGTAACCCATCATTTAATTGAACCAGAAAATACTAATGAGTTAAAAGAAATTATTTTTAATCAATTACATCAATTGACATATTCTTTAAAATCTTATCATCACCCCACTAATTCCTTAGATTTTATTGAAGGTCCAATAACAGGGGGCAGTTTGAGCTTAGTACAAACGAGCCTGAGCACAGATTGGCAAATTGAAACCAAAGATAAAATTTTATTTTTAGAAGATGTCAATGAAGCAGCTTATCGTATCGATAGAATGCTAGAACACTTACAACAATCGGGAATATTTATTTATGTAAAAGCCCTATTATTCGGTGATTTCACTTTTGTGGCAAAGCCTGAAGAGGAAAAAAAGATTCAAGAAGTACTAGAACGCTTTGCCCAGAAACAAAATTTCCCAGTATTACGTTGTCCCGATATTGGTCATGGAAAAAAGAATCGTTGTTTACCTTTTGGAACACCCTCACTATTAGACTTAAATAAAAATCAGCTCACGATTAAAATAACAGGTTAATTTCTATGCTTAATTCCTTCAATAATGCAGGTATATTCCTGATTCAATCTATTTTTGATCTCTATATTTTCATTTTACTTTTGCGCATCGTTTTACAATGGGTTAATACGGATAGTCACAATCCTTTATTTATATTAGTAGCGAGATTAACCAATCCGCCACTACGCCCTATTTGTCGTATGATACCAAGCCTACATGGCATCGATTTTGCAGCTATAATATTATTATTAGGCTTAGAAATGCTTAAAATTGCATTTCTTGTCTGGTTACAAGTTAATACAACGCCGCATTTTACCGGATTAATTGTACTTGCATTTGCCGAGCTTCTTAATCAGTTAATTAATATTTTCTTTTATGCTGTTATCGCTTTAACTATTTTAAGCTGGATCAGTCCATTAGCTCATGGTCCACTCGTTGAAATTTTGGTACGCGTGAGCGAACCTTTAATAAAACCCATTCGTGGAATCTTGCCAAGTATCTCAGGACTCGATTTTTCGCCATTCATTCTAATCATCGGATTAAAATTATTAACTATTCTTTTGGTACAACCACTGGCACAAATCGGCGCAAGTTTGGCTTTAGGTCATTAGAACGATAGTTTAAATAATGTATTTGTTATTAATTTATTCATTAAAATTAATATTTATTTAATATTGAATGAATATAGTAATTTTTATTTTTTCATTAAAAATTAGTAACTAAAATCCTTATATAAATAAAATTATTATGCCTAAAGAATCTAATAGTCTTATAATCCCTCCGGCCACATTAACTTTTAATCACCAAAAAAGGAAACGGCCTTCTAACCTTCAATTAAATCTTCATTCGAAACGGCCTACTCTTCAATTAAATCATATAGCACCGCGAGAACAATATGTAAAACAAAGTTTTAATCAAAGTCCACAAACACTATTACAAACCCCTGAATTTAAAGAAAATCTTGCCTTAATGAGTCCAAATACAATAAATAAATCTATAGCAAATACCAATCAGTCGCTATTTCAGGGACAAAATGGAAAGACAAACTTGGTTCATTTCAAAAATCAAGAGCACCAAACTCGTTCATTGGTTGAAAAATCTGAGAAATCGGGAAGATTTTCAATAGCTTATGAAATTCAGATTAATAAGACTATCAAAAAAAAAATAGACAACAATTTGCTGCATTTATTTTCATTGCCTGTACATGAGCAACTAGATTCTTTTTACACACTCTATAGAGAAGCGGGTACTCTTGAAATAAATTGTAAGAATATAAAAGAAAAACTAGAGAATAAATACACTCTAAGTTATCTATTTCAAGGATTCTCTCAGATGATAACTGCATTATCCTTTTTACATAACTCTAAGTTTACAGATGAAGAAGGAAACGATCATATCGGTATTATTCACAATGATATCAAACCCGATAATATTTTACTTAAGAAAACTGGATTCGAACTAGCCGATTTTGGCTGCGCTTATTATAAAGATAAACCTGCTCCTCAATTTGCCACTTATTTCTACACTGCTCCAGAAATATGGAATAAACCTGAATTTTGTCATGAAAAAATTGAGAATATGGATAAAGCAGATATTTGGTCACTTGGCGCAACTCTAATGTATGTATTAACAGAAAAAATAATTCCTCCTTCAGAAAAAGCAGATTGTGAATTTAACCAATTGCTTAGTTATCAGCAATGGGCAGAAAACTACATTGAACAATGGAAGACTCTTTTACATCATCAATCTATAACTGATAATATAGATTTACAAGGTATAGCTAATAAATTGAAAAATATAATTCATGAATTAGGAGAAAAAACCAAACATCCTCAAGCAACTATTTTTCAAAAGAAAAAATTACTAGAATATATAGCATTATTAATGTTGGCACCCATTCATGTCAGACCTGATGCTAAAGAGTTGGAAAATATAATGAAAAACATTAGCTTTGTTATTCATGAGGAGTCAGAAATATTTTATTCGCAACATTTAAGAAAAAATAATAATTATTTTCCAACTCTCTTTCGACTACAATCAAACGACTACGTCGTTGTTTCTGAATCAACTATGAATATGAAAATATCCCAATAATATTTATTTTAAGATAAAAAATGTCGTTTATGTTTGCGCCGGTTTATATATACTTGCCGTAGAGAGATAGCGGCTAATACAATAAAAATCACTAATGTCCATCCTGGGATAGTTAAATTTAAAAAACGCCAAGTTCCACTACCGCAATTACTTGTTCCTTGAAAAAATAATTCAATAATTTTATGGAAATAGATAGAGGTGCTATATTGGGCTATGGCAGCTTGGCAACTAATTAACTGATCTGAAGGAAAATGCTCTAACCATAATTGGCGACTCGCTACCACCGCACCCACTACTGCAAATAAAAAAGTTAAGGTATGCAAGAAACAGCGCGTTACTGCTTCAAAATTAAACAGCGCGCCCATTAAAAATAGCAGTCCTAACAAGGTAATAATGAACCGTTGTATGATGCAAAGCGGGCAGGGAATAATCCCAACTTTATATTGCAAAAATACCGCAATCGCTAAAACCAAGACGCAAAGAAAAAATGTCAATAAATCGATCCAGCGCGTAACGGGTAAATGCATATTGGGATCCCTACCGTTAGATTAAGGCTTGCTGTAAACTACTATACATTATAATTGGGGATTCTAGTATGCCACAAAATGTAACGCAAAAATTAATTAACTTACATAAAGTCGAAGGTGAAATGCATCCAGGCACTGAAATTGGCTTAAAAATTGATCAAACATTATGCCAAGATGCCACAGGTACGATGGTGATGCTGGAATGTGAAGCAATGGGACTAAATCAGACTAAAGCTGAAGTCTCAGTGCAATATATTGATCATAACCTTTTACAAACAGATTTCAAAAATGCAGATGACCATTTATTTTTACTCAGCGCTTGTAAAAAATTCGGTCTTTACTATAGCGGGCCAGGTAATGGGGTAAGTCATCCTGTACATATGGAACGCTTTGGAAAACCGGGAAAAACTTTATTGGGTTCAGATAGTCATACCTGTGCAGCAGGATCGATGGGCATGTTAGCCATCGGTGCAGGTGGATTAGAAGTTGCCATGGCTATTGCGGGACATCCCTTTCATGTCCCCATGCCTAAAGTTTGGGGTGTAAAATTAACCAATTCATTGCCGGATTGGGTCAGCGCTAAAGATATCATTCTGGAATTATTACGTCGTCATGATGTTGATGGTGGAATTGGCAAAGTTATTGAATATTATGGGCCGGGACTGCAACATTTATCTGCAATGGATCGTCATGTTATTGCCAACATGGGCGCAGAACTGGGAGCAACAACTAGTGTATTCCCCTCTGATGCGATAACACGAGAATTTCTGAAATCGCAACAACGTGAATCTGACTGGCAAGAAATTATTAGCGACAATAATGCAAGTTACGATGAACATGATGAAATTGATCTTTCCAAACTTGAACCTTTAATTGCATTACCTTCTAGTCCAGGAAAAGTAGTTCCTATCCAAGAAGTTGTTGGGCGACCTATTTATCAAGCCATGATCGGTTCATCAGCCAATCCTGGGCTAAGGGATTTCGCTGTTGCAGCAGAAATTGTCGCAGGAAAACAAATAGCTCCCGGCGTTTCATTTGATATAAATCCAACTTCACGCCAGATTTTAGAGAACATGGTTGAGTTAGGTATTTTAGAAAAATTAATTCGTGCCGGCGGCCGTATTCATCAAGCGGGATGCAATGGATGTATTGGTATGGGTCAAGCGCCCGCTTCCGGTAAAATAAGTTTACGTACGGTACCTAGAAATTTTCCAGGTCGATCTGGAACCAAAGAAGATCAAGTCTATCTCTGTAGCCCGGAGATTGCTGCTGCCTCGGCTTTAACTGGTGTTATTACCGATCCTCGTTCTTTAAAGAATAATACTTACCCTCGTTTTAAAGAACCAAAAAAAATTATTATTAATGAAACGATGTTGGTTCCTCCCTGTACAAATCCTACCGAAATAAAACTAGCTAAAGGCCCAAATATCCAACCTTTACCTATCATTGCTCCTTTAGCCGATGATATTGAAGGTCCGGTTTTAATTAAACTAGGCGATGATATCTCTACCGATACAATTTTGCCTGCGGGTGCTAAAGTACTTCCTTTTCGCAGCAATATTGCTGGAATTAGTCAGTTTGTTTTTGATCAAATCGATCCGTCTTATCCAAAACGAGCTTTAGAATATCAGCAAACGGGATCCATCATTGTAGGTGGTGATAATTATGGCCAGGGTTCCAGTCGCGAACATGCTGCCATTGCGCCGCGCTATTTAGGTGTACAAGCTGTGCTAGTTAAACAATTTGCCCGCATTCATAGACAAAACTTAGTTAATTTTGGAATTTTACCTTTAATTTTCACTAATCCTATGGATTATGACACTATTGACCAAGGTGATATTTTATTAATCAAAAATATTCGTGAAACTATCCAAACTTCTGAGAAACTAACCGTTCATAATAAAACTAAAAATAAAAATTACACCGTTACTCATCCTTTAAGTCCTCGAGAACTAAAAGTATTATTAGCCGGTGGACTCATTAATTGGATAAAACAATAAGCATTAAATATTTTTTAATGAAAATAATCTTGAAAAAGTGTTTGCGGTGAGTTTTGTTCATACAAAATACGATATACACCTTCACAAAATGGCGCTTTAACTCCATATTTTTTTATTAAAAAGAAAATATTTTTTGCAGTTTCATAACCTTCTGTGGTTCCAACTAACTTTTTAGCTTCCTCTAAGCTTTGTCCTTGCCCTAAAGCTAAACCCAAACGACGATTTCGAGATTGATTATCGGTGCAGGTTAATACCAGATCTCCAAGACCCGATAACCCCAAAAAAGTTTCTTGCCTTGCACCCAATGTTATACCCAGTTCAATCATTTCTGATAATCCCGCAGTAATCACAGCAGCTTTTGCGTTAGCACCAAAACCTAAACCTTCGGTCATGCCGACCGCAATCGCCAGTATATTTTTTATTGCACCACCAAGTTCTACACCAACAATATCTTGCGTCATTTCCACTCGAAAATTTTTTGTCTGGAATCTTAGTAATAGATCATGCGAAAAATTATAACTTTCCGATGCAATGCAGACAGCAGTGGGTAATCCCATAGCAACTTCCTTAGCAAAACTAGGACCTGAGAGCACTGCTACTTCTCTATGCCCTAAAACGTCTTTAACGACTTCATTTAGTAATTGATGTTTTTCAGAATCTAAACCTTTGCTCGCCCATAGCAAACGCTGATTAGTTTGTAAAAAAGGGTATATTTTTTTTAAAGTTGTATGAAAAGCAACACTAGGTACGACGATTAAAATATCTTGTGTTCCTGAAAGAACAGTTTGGTAATCATCTGAACAAGTAATATTAGAGGGAAAAACGATACCGGGTAGATAGCGTTCGTTAGTTCTTTTAGTATTTATTTCAGTAACTTGTTGTTTCTCATAAGCCCATAAACGCACCTCTTGATGCTTACGAGCTAAATGAATCGCTAGAGCACTTCCCCAAGCCCCAGCACCTATAATAGAAATAGGCAGATGATTATCAGGTGATTTTTCAGACATTGGATTTTCCATTATTAAGCTTCATATTCATGGAGTTAAGTTTAACATATATGTTTTTAGATAATTATCAAAAATCAGCAAAAAAACTAAAAAAAAGAAGTGTGAGAAATAAAGTTTAAAATCAAAAGATAGAATCGAAAGTAGGCTGAACTATTAAGACTAACCAACCAGATAAAGCCAAATAGGGACCGAAAGCTATCCCTTTGCGAAAGTTATCTTTATTTGTAAAATATAAGACTATACCTACGATGGATCCTGCAACAGCAGCTATAAATAGAATATAAGGTAAAGCTTTTACGCCTAACCAAGCACCTAATACAGCAAAGCATTTAAAATCTCCTTCTCCCATTGCTTCGACCTTTATTATGATTTGATAGCATTTTGCTAAACTATAAAGAAAAAGGTACGCAAAAAATGTTCCTAAAATAGCCTCTTCTGGTGAGACAAATAAATGAAATAGGCTCGAAATTAATCCGCACCATAATAAAGGGAAAATAATGATATCCGGTAATATTCTATATTCAAAATCAATAAACGCTAAAACTAATAAGCCCCAAGTCAAAATTAATGCCGGAAAGGTTTGTAAACTTATTCCAAATCGTTCAATAACTATAAATGAGGTTATCAAAGTTAAACTCTCAATTAGAGGATAACAAAAAGAAATTCTTATCTGACAATATGCACATTTTCTTTTTAGGAAGAAATAACTTAATAAAGGTATTTTTTGTAGAAAGGTTAAATATTCACAACAATTGGGACAATGAGAAAAAGGAAGAAATATATTAAAGGTTTTAACATTTAAGTGTAACGAATTGTCTCGGTTTAAATATTGTTGAGAAGCTTCTCTCCATTGTTTCTGCAGAATTAAAGGTAAACGATAAATCAATACAGTAAGGAAACTACCTAACAAGGCGCAAAAAAGAGAAATAGTAACTATTAAAAAATATTCCATTTAAATAACACTTCCTAATTTAAATATCGGCAAATACATTGCTATAATCAAACAACCCACCATCAAACCTAAAATAATAATTAATACCGGTTCTAATAACACCGATAGGTTATCAGCAAAATAATTCATTTTTTCTTCATAGAGATCGGCAATATTGTTTAACATTTCACTTAAACAATTAGCAATTTCTCCAATTTTAATAAGTTGTAATAAATCTAATGGAAATATTTTTTGTTGTGCAAAAGCTTGATAAAAGCCTTCTCCGTCACGTATGTGCTTACAACTTAATAAAATAGCCGATTTATAAACAAAATTACCAGACATCTCCGCAATAAGCTGTAAAGCATCAATTAAAGGCAACCCCGCAGCAAGAGCGGTAGCTAATGCACGGGTAATTCGAGCTATTATAATTTTTGAGAGAACTTTATTGACAATAGGAATTTTCAAAAAATACCTATCTAGTTTATTCTCGATTACTGGATATTTTTTCTTTAAGCAAATGAAAGAAATACCTAATATCAATAAAGCTAATCCACAATAGGTACTAAGAAATCCTATATGTTTTGATAAATAAATAATTATTCGCGTTATAAGAGGTAATTGTGATCCAGCGTCTAAAAAAAATTGTTCAAACTGAGGTACTACTCCCATTAATAAAGCCATAAAGACTAGGCCCGCCACTATTAAAACTACGATAGGATATACTAATGCATTAATTATTTTTGCTTTTAGTTTCATGTTTTTTTCTTGGTACGCTGCAATGCGATCAAACATTAAACCTAATGTAGCGGTTTTTTCTCCTAATGCAATTAAGCTACAATGAAACTTATTAAAATACGATTGGTTCTCTTTCAATATTTCACTTAAAGAAAAACCATCTTCCAAACCCCGAATTATTTTTTGTAAATATTCTTTTAATACTGTATTGCTAGCTGTGATTTCAAGTAATTTCAAGATGTGAAGTAATGGGATTCCCGCTTGTAATAAACGTGCTATTTGGCGATTTAGCAGAAAAATATCCTGCATTTTAATAGGTTTTACAAATCTAATAATCCAACGAGAATAAATTTTAGTTATAAAAATATTTTGGCGCTGTAAATCTAATCGTAGTTGATCTTTATTTCGGAATAAGTCTTTACCTTTGCATGATTTTCTCTCGCTAGTAATTCCTTTCCAATTATAAACTTTAATAATACTTAACATAATTATTTCAATCTTTTATTACTCGTTTCATTTCTAATAAGCTGATGTCACCTTGTCTAAGCTTCTCTAAGGCTGATAAATACAAAGTTTGCATTCCTTGTTCTTGTGCAAATTGATTTATTTCGAATGCGGAATTCTTTCGTAAAATTATTTTTTTTATTTCCTCTGTAAGTTTTAAAATCTCAAAAATACCCGTTCGACCCTTATAACCCTGCGTGCAAAGTGAACATCCTTTTGCTGTGTATATTTTAATATCTGGAGGGAAATTTAATTTTAACAAATTTTTCTTCGGTAACTTCTCTTCTACTTTACAAGACGCACATAAGCGCCTTACTAAACGCTGAGCGATAATTAACTGTATAGAAGTTGCAATATTGTAAGTAGGAATATTCATATTTTCTAAACGGATTAAACTCTCAACTGCACTGTTTGTATGTAAAGTCGATAAAACTAGATGTCCAGTTTGAGCTGCTTTAATTCCTATTTCAGCTGTTTCTTGATCACGCATTTCTCCTACCATAATAATATCCGGATCTTGGCGTAAAAAAGCTCTTAGTACACAAGCAAAATTTAAACCTATGATAGGATTTACATTAACCTGATTAATTCCTGATAAAATAATTTCTATGGGATTTTCGACAGTAGAAATATTTACTGTAGACTTTTTTAAAAAATTTAATCCTGTATAAAGCGTGATAGTTTTTCCGCTCCCGGTAGGTCCGGTGACTAAAATCATGCCGTGGGGACTTGATAAAGCTTTGATGAATTCTTTTTTTTGTATTTTGTTCATTCCTAGTTTATCTACATCTAATAACATTTTGTTACTGTCCAAAATTCTAATCACTAATTTTTCACCGTGAATAGTTGGACAGGTACTTAATCGGCAATCTACATTTCGACCATTAATATCTTTTAATTGAAAACGACCATCTTGTGGAACCCTTCGCTCGGCAATATCTAGTTGCGATATAATTTTTAATCGAGTGGTAATTCTTGAAATTAAATGTCTAGGTAGAACTACCATTGCATATAATAATCCATCAATCCGAAAACGTATTTGTAAATGATCTTGGTAAGGCTCTATATGAACATCAGAAGCATTACGCGTAATTGCATCATTCAAAAGTTTATGAACATAATTTGTAATAGTTAAATCATCATTGCTGGAATTATGTAACGTTATATCTAGATCATGATCGTCTTTTAATTGCGCTATTTTATGCCGACCTAAATCTATTTTACTGATAATGTCGTATTTTGTTAGGGAAGTGTCTTTTATTTTTTTTAATAACTCTACTATTTGTTTTTCGTCTGCAAGTTTATATTCCAGCATTAAACCCGTCGAAAATCGAATATCGTCTAAAACAAGTTTTTGAGTGGGGTCGACTAACGCTAAAACCAATTTTTTCTTATCTTGCGCTAAAGGTAATATTTGATATTTTTGTAGTAAATTTTTATCAATTAGGCTGTTTGGTATTTGCGTTATATCGATACTATCTAAATCAATGTATGTCAGAAAAAACTCTTCTGCTAAAAGATGAGCTAAGTAGGAAGAATCTATTTTTTGAGTTTGAATTAAATAACTTATAAATGAAATTTGTTCTTGTCTAGCATTATCCATCACTTCATTAACAAATTCATTTTTTAATCCACAGTCGTGTATTAAATGTTGTAGAAAATTATTGATGGCAATGTTTTTCATTTTATTATATCCCTATATTCTGTTTTCATCAGTATAACTCAAATTAAAAATAAAATGTATTGACACATTTTATTTTTAATGTTTATATGAATAGATCCTTTAATGAATACCTTGCTGGCTGAAGTTCTAGGGGTTAAGAATAGAAATATTTAAAAACAATAATAGTTTCTATTTTTAGGAACTTGCTTATTTTCTTGTAGGTAATGTTTAGGAATAAATTAAATGCAAAACTTGTATTACTGCATTGATGTATTTTTAAGTTTTACAATATTGGAAAGTATGAGAATCCAGCAAGGTTTTTAGATTTTGCCAAGTATTCTTGGTAGTTTCTTGTCTAGAATATAGCTTAAATTTCACATTTCGAATCTCCTAAGGTATATTAAATAAATTTCAGTTAATTCTTAAAAATATAGGATTTAATACCTATGTGTGTCTTGAACCAATCTATTATCCATATTTGGCATACTAGATTTGATGACCATACTAAAAAATATAAACTCTTTAAAAGTTGGCTTGCTCCTGAAGAAAAAATACGCGCTGAAAAATTAGCTATTCCTTATCGACAAAACTTTATTATTTCAAGAGCGGTGCTTCGCGATTTGTTAGCCTATTATTCGCAACAACCTCCACAGAAGCTGAAATTAAGCTATTCAGTTTCTGGTAAACCCTTATTAATAAACTCTGAGCAGTCCCTTGAGTTTAATCTTTCGCATTCAAAAAATATCTTGGTTTATGCTTTTACTATCGACACACCCGTAGGTATAGATATTGAATACATAAATCCAAGAACACACCTCGACAAAATCGCTTATCGTTTTCTTCTTGCAGATGAATATGATCGATTACAATTACTGCATGGGATAAAAAAAATAAAGGTATTTTTTAATGCTTGGGTAAGAAATGAAGCGTTAATAAAAGCCAAGGGCAATACTTTGCAGACGCATCCATATTCTCGATATAAACTTTCCTTAGATCCTCAAATAAATACTTTAAAATACAAACAAAAAGACTTAAATTCTTTTTATGCAATTTCAAATGTGTCTCTTTATACTGATTTTGCAGCCGCTATTGCCGTAAAAGGAAATGAAAAACCTATTCTTATTAAAAAATATACTAAAAGAATGTCAGAATTAAATATGTAGAAAATATTTTTTTGACTGTCATAAACGATGCTTAGAAAAAATATTATCTAATTTATTAAAACTCCATCAGCATAAAACGCACTACTCCACATGTCGTATCGTCAGGCTGCATTTCTGTCAAAGGATAATGCTGATTGAGTGCTTTCAGATAACGACGATTACCATCGATGACTAACTGTCTAAAAAGTAAGGTATTGCCAGGATCTTGCTTTATTTTAGCTAAAATAAAGGCAGCATTGTGTGCTACGCAATCAGTATCTAATACAATAATACAATTCTTAGGAAAACTAGGACCTTGTGCGGTTTCCATGCAATCATTTTCTACGCGAAGCGCAAAAGCATCTGAACTAAGCGGAATATTAGTGCTTAAATACTTAGAATAGGTTTTTGGTGAAATCTTTATAAAATGCAGAAAACGTTCCTTCGCCTCTTGGGGGGTCAATAAGGGAACTTGATAGTAAGGCTGGCTATTTTCATACTGATAAGCCCCCTCAGTCTCTTCAGCTGCATGCTCATGATCTAGCCATCCATGCGGTTTATTAAAAACTTTCTCTATATGGTTAGCCAATCTATCGCCAATATTTTTAATTGGACTATTGCCAATTAAATGACTAATTTGACTTTGTGAACGATCCAAATGCTCAGATAGATCGGTGATCCCACCTACTGAGCGAGCTAATTTCCGTAAATTTTTCCGTCTAATATCTTTTATATTCATGCCATAGCTTTATTAAAGTTTTAGTGTTATGACCCATACAGTAAACTTATACTTTGTTTAAAGTCCTATAAATGTCAAAAAAAGTAATATGCATGGTAATACATATTACCTTTTTAGATAAGTGGTAGCATAATTATTTTAATTAAACAATGAAATTCCCTAGCTTTTTCTTAACTTTTACCTTTTTCAACTGTATATAATTTGGTAAACCTTTTTGATACGGAGGATAATCCTCCCCCTGAATTAATGGCAGCAGATAATCACGACAACGCTGAGTAATATGAAAACCATCTTTAGTGATGTAGGATCTGGGTAATTTTTTTTCTTTATTGGCAACAGTAGCTAATGTTGTCTCACCTATGGACCATCGATAGCGCTTTCCGGTTGCTCTAACGATAGTAGGCATGACTGCATTTTTTCCTTTGATAGCAAATTCAACCGCAGCTTTACCTAAAGCATAGGCTTGTTTGACATCCACTTCAGCAGCGATATGTCGTGCAGAACGCTGCAAATAGTCGGGTAATGCCCAGTGATATTTATAGTCTAATTTTGTTTTAATTAATTGTGCGATAACTGGAGCCGCGCCACCTAACTGCTTATGGCCAAAAGCATCGGTGGTACCCGCTTCAGCTAAAAATTTTTGCGTAGAGCCTCTAATACCTTCTGCCAAAACGATAACGCAATAACCCCATTTTTTTACTGTTTTATCCACTTCCTTTAAAAATAAAGCTTCGTTAAAAATTATTTCAGGAAATAAAATAATATGCGGTGCATCTCCTTTTTTTTGCATAGCCAAACCACTTGCTGCTGCTATCCAACCCGTATGTCGACCCATGACTTCCATGATGAATACTTTAGTTGAAGTTGCATGCATCGAAGCAACATCTAAACTGGCTTCTAATGTAGAAATAGCCACATATTTTGCAACTGAACCAAAACCAGGGCAGTTATCGGTGATAGGCAGATCATTATCAACAGTTTTGGGAATACCTATGCAAGTTAAGGGGTAATTTAGTTTTTGGCTAAGCAAATAAATTTTATGGGCTGTATCCTGTGAATCCCCGCCCCCATTATAAAAAAAATAACCAATGTCGTGCGCCTTAAAAACTTCTAATAAACGTTCATATTCCGCACGATTGTCCTCTAGGTTTTTTAATTTATATCGACAAGAGCCAAAGGCTCCTCCGGGCGTATAACGTAACCCGGCAATTGTTTTACTGCTTTCTTTGCTGGTATCAATTAAATCCTCTGTTAAAGCACCTATAATGCCATTACAACCAGCATAAACCTTCCCAATTTTATTTTTATATTGTCTAGCGGTTTCGATTAGACCACAGGCTGTGGCATTAATAACTGCCGTTACGCCGCCTGATTGCGCATAAAACACATTTTTCTTTGACATCCTGCTTATTCTCCAGGTAACTTAAAGTTAAATACACTCACAGTAATTGAATTTTTGGCAAATGTCGTGAAGAGGATTGTTAGTTGTGCGGCACACAGGCAAAAATTCAAATATAAAGGGTATAATATACTTGAAACATTCACACTTTTTCTAGAGTAGCATGCGACTTCATATTTTAGGCATTTGCGGTACATTCATGGCGGGCATTGCTTTAATAGCCAAGCAGAAAAATTTTGCTGTCACAGGCTCTGATGCAAATATCTATCCTCCAATGAGTGATCATTTAACCGAGCATAACATTTCGATTTTTGAAGGCTATGACGAAAAAAATCTGTTACCTCATCCCGACTTAGTCATCATGGGCAATGCCATGACACGTGGAAACCCATGCGTTGAATATGTTTTAAATCAAAATATTCCCTATATTTCTGGTCCGCAGTGGTTAACGGAAAATGTATTACACGAATATCATGTTTTAGCGGTTTCTGGAACACATGGCAAAACCACAGTATCAAGTTTATTAAGTTGGATATTAGAATATGCGGGATTAAATCCTGGATTTTTAATTGGAGGGATTTCCAATAATTTTAAAAGCTCTGCGCGTTTAGGCAAAGATTTTTTTGTCATTGAAGCAGACGAATATGACACAGCATTTTTTGATAAACGCTCGAAATTTATTCATTATCATCCTAAAACTTTAATTATAAACAATCTTGAATTTGACCATGCAGATATTTTTCCGAATTTAGATGCAATTAAAACTCAATTTTCTTATTTACTCCGAACAGTACCTAGCCAAGGATTAATTATCTGCCCTAAAGATGATAAAAATTTACAAAATGTCATTTCATATGGCTGTTGGACACCCATTGAATACACAGGTAACAAAGAAAATAATGATGTAATTTGGCGAATTGCACTTTTAAAAGCAGATGCCAGTCAATTTACTGTCCATCATAAAAACATTAAACAAGGCGATGTAAATTGGCAATTAATTGGTGCTCATAATGCAGCCAATGCTATTAACGCGATTGCGGCAGCAAATCATGTTGGTGTTAATCCAAAAATCGCAATTGCTGCGTTAAACCAATTTCAGGGAGTAAAGCGTCGCTTAGAAATTTATAAAAAAATTAATGATATTACTCTTTATGATGATTTTGCTCATCACCCAACTGCAATTTCTGCGACTCTAACAGGTTTGCGTAAAAAAATTGGATGTAAAAAAAGGATATTAGTTATTTTAGAAGCAGGAACGCATACTATGCGTTCTGGGATACATAGAGAAACCCTTGCCCCCTCCTTACAGAATGCTGATAGTGTATGGTTGTTGCGACCCAAACAAGATTGGGATTTTGAGCAGGCACTACAAAAGACATCCATTCCTATTTTTATTTGTGATTCCATAGCCGATATTATTCAAAAAGTTGTTAAAGAAGCTAGAGCATCTGATCATATTGTTATTATGAGTAACAGAGGTTTTGATAATGTGCATGAAAAATTGGTTCGAGCATTAGAAGCATATGAATAGCTCTGCAACTGACTATCTCAAAACAGCATTAACATTAGCAGAAATACGAAAAGGATTTTGCGCGCCAAACCCTTGTGTTGGAGCTATCTTAGTTAAAAATGATCAGATAATTGCTAAGGGCTACCATCAAGCAAGTGGTTCTCCACATGCTGAAATAAACGCTATCAATAAAGTTGATGTTTCTCTCATCCAAGGAGCAACATTGTATGTCACTTTACAACCTTGTTGTCATATTGCTAAAAAAACTCCTCCTTGCACGGATCTAATTATAAAAAGCGGCATTCTAAAAGTTGTTTATGGCTTTCGAGATCCTAATCCGGCTGTAACCAATTATACTGATAAAATATTACGGGATGCTGGGATTGAATGCATTCACCATCCTCTTGCGCTTATCGATAATTTTTATGTGAGCTATGCCTTTTGGTGGAAACATAAAAGACCGTTTACTACCGCGAAATTAGCCATGAGTTTAGATGGGAAGATTGCGGGAGAAAATGGAAAAAGAATTCAATTAACCGGAAATATCGCTCAACAATTTACTCATCAACAACGTAAACATACAGATGCAATTTTAACTACAGCTAAAACTATTTCATTAGACAACCCATTACTAAATTGCCGCATCGATGGTAATACCTACAAAAAACCCCTTTACATTTTAGATACTCATCTCAGCACATCTATTTCAGCAAACGTTTTTAATTCCGCAGAACCAATAACAATTTTTCATAACATTTCAGTAAGTAAAAAAGAACAAGATCGATTTCGAAAATATGATATTCGTTTCTTTCCAATAAAAAATAATACTAATGATCTTGACTTACTAGAAATACTTAAACAAATCGGCCAAGATGGGATAATGGATCTTTGGATAGAAGCAGGGGGTAAAAGTTTTCAATCTTTTGTCCAAAATAATTTATTACAACATGCTTTTATTTATGTATCGCCCATATGGCTGGGGGAAAACACTCAGTCAGCTTTTACTTCATCCGAACCTTTAAAGGGGGCACTATTGACCGATTCAATTATTTTAGGTAAGGATATTTGTTTTGAGTTTAAATGGAGCGAACATTAGGCGTATAATACTGTCTCAATTAGGAATATAACAAAACAGTTACTGATGATGAAAACCTCTACATTCGCATTCCCCACCATTACACGCGCTTTAGAAGACTTGCGCCAAGGTAAGATGATCGTTCTATTCGATCATGAAAATCGTGAAAATGAGGGTGATTTGGTCTTAGCAGCTGAAATGGTAACCCCAGAAGCCATAAACTTCATGGCTCAATATGCCCGTGGATTAATCTGCTTAGCTTTAGTTGAAGAAGATGTCAAGCGTTTACAAATCCCAATGATGGTAGAGCAGTCTACCAATCCGTTTAATACCGCCTTTACTGTCTCTATTGAAGCTGCAAAAGGCGTTACAACCGGCATTTCCGCCGCAGACCGAGCTCATACCATACAAGTTGCCGTTAACCCACAAAGCGATCCTCATGATATTGTCATGCCCGGCCATATTTTTCCGTTACGTGCCCGAAAAGGCGGTGTTCTAGAGCGTATGGGGCAAACTGAAGGAAGTACTGATTTAACCCGTTTAGCGGGTTTAAAATCCGCGGCAGTTATCTGCGAAATCATGAACCCCGATGGAAGCATGGCTCGATTCTCTGATTTAGAAAAATTCGCCAAACAACATCAACTTACCCTATTATCGATACGAGATTTGATCCAATACCGTTTACAAACTGAATCTTTAGTCCAAGAAATCGCTTCTATTCGCCTACCCACCGAAGAATATGGGGATTTGACTGTCAAGCTGTTTGAAAGTTGTATGGACAAACATCACCATTTAGCAATCATTAAGGAAAAGTCGGATGCATCCTCTAAACCCACTTTAGTACGTATTCATTCAGAATGCTTCACTGGCGATCTATTTGGTTCTATTCGCTGTGATTGTGGTTGGCAGTTACATGAATCCTTAACCCAAATCAGTCAACAAGGAGGTGTATTGCTTTATTTACGCCAAGAAGGTCGAGGTATTGGTTTATTAAATAAACTTAAAGCTTATGCATTACAAGACCAAGGTCTAGACACCGTCGAAGCGAATCAAAAATTAGGTTTTGGCAGTGATGATCGTAATTATTGGATAGGGGCACAAATGCTGCAAAACCTTAAAATATTACAGGTAAAATTACTTACCAATAATCCACAAAAAATTGTTGACTTAGAACAATACGGAATTGAAGTCGTTCAACGCATTCCATTAATTGCAAAGCCTAACTCAACAAACCTTGCCTATCTAAAAACTAAACAAACTAAACTTGGGCATCTACTCAATTTATAAAAAAAGGAGCAAACCATGCAAAAAATAAAAGAAATTATTGCTAAACCCTTACATTTCAATCAACCCACCGATGAATTTAATATTGCTATCGTGGTCAGTCGCTTTAATCAAAGTATTACCGAAGAATTACTAAATGGGGCCTTACAACGATTAAAAGAATTAAATTTTCCTGAACAACACATCACTATCGTCAGAGTTCCTGGAGCGGTAGAAATCGGTCTTACTGCTCAACAAATTGCCATTTCAGATGAAAATTGTTTGGCTATTATTTGTTTGGGAGCTGTTATACGAGGCGAAACCGATCACTACGATTATGTTTGTCGGCAAGTGAGTTATGCTTGCCAAAAAGTTGCTTTGCAAGAATCTATACCTGTCATTTTTGGTGTGTTAACCACTGACAGTGAAGAACAAGCGCTCGCACGCATAGACGGAAAGCGATGTCACAAAGGGCGAGATGCAGTCGATGCGGCAATGGAAATGATTTCGGTGCTTGAACAAATCGAAGCAGAATAAATATACTTTTCGTAATTGAATTTTTCTCTGGGTTATCGTTCAATTTGCAATCCTAATGTATGTTAATATACTCGGGTTGCTTAATTATCACGGCGCCTAGCCGAAAAACCTAATTGCTGTGAGTATTAACCCATTTCTATTTTCAGCAGCTATTTTATAGTTGCTGATCAATTAGAAGAAATATACTTTTCGCGCCGAATAATTTCTGTAGGAAAGGCATAGCTTTTGACTAATAACGTAAAAACCTCATCCACCATATTTGGATTACCGCATAAGTAGACAATATCTTGGTTGGGGTTAGGTTTTATCTTACTAAAAGCATTTAATACATAACCGGTATGTTCAAAATTTAATGCCTCTTGCAATTTAACCCGACTATAATAGGCATGAAATTCAAACCAATGATTTTTTTCTGCAAATTCAATAAATTCATCACGGTACAGCAAATCTTCAGCCCTACGCACACCAAATAACAATATAACCTTAAAACAGGGTCGCAATTTAAATCGCTGTTCTAATTCAGCTAACATCGTCCTGTAAGGGGTAACACCCGTACCCGTTGCTACCAAAATATAACGCTCCGGCATTTCCTCGCGCAGAATAAGCCGACCAAAAGGACCAGTCGCTGTTAATCTATCTCCAGGTTTTAATGTGAATAACAACTCGCTTGCAGTACCTGCGGGAACATAAGATGCTGCAAATTCAATTTTATTAGTCGCTTGGTGTGTTTTGTTGGCGATACTATAACTACGGCGCAGTACTTTTTCAGCCGTAGGTATATGCAAAGTAATAAATTGTCCTGGGATGAACTCAAAACTCTCCCCCTCTTCGTAGCGAAAAGTGAAGTGTTTGACGTCGGGAGCAATCTGCTCACTGGTTTCGAGGATTAAATGAAATTCTTTTCGTGACATAATCCGCGTAGTCTAATCAGCTAGGTCGGTTTCGTCAAAATATTTGTCTACTTAAAGCTAAGTTCTTAACGCAAAGAATATCTTCTTAGACTGAGAAAGTCATCTGAAGATTCTGCTGATTTAACTGAAAGTTCAATTTTAGGACTAACTCTATCAGAAATAGCCATGTCATCTTGCCAAACTCGAGGTTGTTTAATTGCAAAGTTATTTTTAAAAAAAGGATCGAACATTGTCTCTAACATAAAATGTACCATTACCGAAGGATGTAAATCATCCCAGAATATGTCTTGCTGATTCGGGTAATTTTTCTTTATTGCTGATAATACTGATGCATAAATATCGGTAAGTTGAATTTTTTTATTAAATTTTTCTGCATAAGCTTTTACAGCCTCTTGAACTATGTGAGTAGTCCAATAATCATGTTTATCTTCACAGCCAGCTAATTTACTAATGCTATCTTTTAGAGGATGCTCCTCAAGTTTTTTATATAATAGGTTTTTGTTTTTTTCAGATAACTTAAGTCTAACAGTTTCGGGAAGCCTGTATGAATCCATTGCACGAATCAACTCTCCATCTTTAACAAAATAAAGCATTAATTCAGTATTTTGATTAATTTCTTGAATGATAACAGCATTTCCAGATTTGATTTTATTTGTTATAACTTCTTCACCTTGAGGTGCTGATAAATAATAAACTGCGCAACCACTAGTAAATCCGTAAGCTTCAGGATTTTCATCTATCTTTTCAAATACTGCAGCAGCATCAAATATTTTTACTTCGGCAGTAAGTTTCGCTTTACTACTTATTTTATGAACTAAATTCTCTATTTCTTGCAATTTTTTGTTATTCCACGCAATTTTCCCTTGTCTCTTTCCAAGTAATTGTTTTTCAGACTTTGATAATTTGATATCAATTGATACTTCTTTGTCATTTCTTAAAATAAAATTTTTGTTATCAACATAATAAACTTTCCTATTATTACCTACACCCGTTATGACGATTCCTTTTTGGTTAATGTTGGTTAGATCCACATCCTCTTTTTTAGCTACCTGATAGATATCACACAAACTAAAATCAAAATATTGATAGTTTTTAGCTAAATCTCTTAGTCCCTCATTAAAAGAGTCACACGCTTCTTTGGCTTGTTTTCTTTCCTTTTCTGTTTTCTTGGAAAATCTAGGAGTTTTACTAAAATCAGGCAACGTAAAAACTAAAATATTTTTTGTATAATTTGAATCATTTTTTTGTTGAGAACTCGTTAAAATGTCTATAGTTTTAGCAATTCCTTGTATAGCTCGCTCAGCTCCTCCTCTATCACAATAACCTGCTGTGACTAGATCGTTAGCTCCGGCAAAAATGATACATAAATCCTCGCGATTAAGCTTAATATCTTTTTGTAGTTTTTTTGCTTCATTTTGTATATTAGTCAATACCAAACTTAGAAGAAAACCTCTAAAAAACTTAATTATATTAAAAATTTTTTCTATGTAATTATAAGCCATCGCGCCTCCTTGCGCCCTATTTTCATATTTGAAAAACCCATGAATAGGAGGTAAATGTGGATTCTCTAAGGGATTATTAGACTCTCTAACAAATTCTAGAACTTTTTCAAAAGCATAATCCCAGCTATAACCATTAGTAAATTGTTCATGCGGAGATTTATATAAAAATAAGCTTAATGGGATACGGCCCAGCATTTTTTTTTCATACATTCCATTTTCACCGCCTGGATCACTTAGGCTATCACCCAAAATATTTACTCCAGCCACTTCAATCTTCGATGTTATATCTCTTGGACAGACTGTTTTAGATAGATCACTATAATGATGCAAAGGTATTATGTGAGAATTCATTATTAATTTTATTATTATTTTTTGAATAAATTATTAGAAATAATAACAGCTAAAAATTAAGACTATATTAAAACAACACAAAAATTACTGTTTTTGTTTGTCTACAAAATAATTTTTAGCCACGATTACATCTTTGTTAATTTGTTGCTTAAGAGAATCTAAGCTATCAAATTTTTTTTCTTCGCGTATTATGTTTAAGAATTCTATTTCAATAAATCGACCGTAGATATCCTGATTAAAATCCAATAAATGAACTTCTAATAAATTTTTCAACCCGTTTACAGTGGGTCGTTTACCACAATTGGCAACCCCCGGTAACGGTGTTGCTGCTAATCCAACTACATGTACAACGAATACCCCTTGTAAAGGTATTACCTTGCGATGCAAGCCAATATTCGCTGTGGGGAAACCAAGTAAACGACCGCGTTGATCACCATAAATCACATGGCCACTGAGTCTAAAGGGACGTCCTAGTAATAATGCTGCTAATTTAAAATCACCTTGTTTGACAGCATTTCTTACGCGGGAGCTACCTACGCGCTCATTATCAAATGATAAGGTTAGCGTAGAAAAAACTTTAAAACCATATTCCTGACCTAATTTTTGCAATAAAGAGAAATCTCCTTGACGTCCCTTACCAAAACGAAAATCATCTCCAACTATTAGGCCTTTTATAGCTAACTTATCTACTAAAATTTTTTTAACAAATTCTTCTGCGGTGCATTCTGCTAAACGTTTATTAAAACGTAAGCAAAGAACTCGATCAATCGCTAAAAATTGTAACGATTTAATTTTTTCTCCGAGTCGCATTAAACGAGCTGGGGCTTTATCTGCATAGAAAAATTCTTGGGGATGAGGCTCAAAAAGAATCACGCAAGTGGGTAAATTAAGTTGCTTCCCGAGTTTGATTAGCGATTGAATAACACTTTGATGTCCTTGATGTAAACCATCAAAATTACCAATGGTAACAACACAAGTTTTATGCTTCGCTTTTATATTATGAATGTTGCATATTAGTTCTGTCATGACTTAGCTTTTAAATCATGGTAACGCAAACCACTTACCCATAGCATAGCAATATAAATAATAATTGCAGCAATGCCCAGAATAAAAATATGTGAGAAACGTTGCTGCCAACCCCAATTTATCCAAATCGGAGTAGCTGCTGCTGCCCAATACAAAAATAAACACAATGCG
Source organism: Rickettsiella endosymbiont of Rhagonycha lignosa (assembly GCF_964031165.1). Classification (NCBI taxonomy): domain Bacteria; kingdom Pseudomonadati; phylum Pseudomonadota; class Gammaproteobacteria; order Legionellales; family Coxiellaceae; genus Rickettsiella; species Rickettsiella endosymbiont of Rhagonycha lignosa. Next base: position 1,453,264 of record NZ_OZ035011.1, read on the forward strand.
CTATTTGCTAATAGTAGCCGTAATATAAACTTTAACCAACCGGATTGCCATTGAAAAACCTGACGACTTTGCAAACCCCATAATAATAATCCTGCATTCAACCAAGCAGATAACGAGCTTGCCAAAGCTAAACCGGCATGTTTTAGAGGAAAGATTAATAAAGCATTAAAAATCATATTCGCAATTAGGGCAATAATGCCTATTCTTACAGGCGTTCTTATATTTTGCTGTGCATAAAAAGCGGCTGCTAATACCTTTATCAACATAAAAGCTTGTAAACCCACAGAATATGCAATCACACTGCGTTGAGTCATAAAAACATCATGGATAGTAAATTTTCCATAATGAAAAAGCGTAACAATTAGCGGTCCGGATAATATCAACATTGTTAATGAAGCAGGAATACCGATCAATAAATTACAACGCAACCCCCAATTTAAGGTACTGGCAAACAATTCAGGCGATTTCGCTGCATGTTGTCGAGAAAGATGCGGTAAAATTACCGTCATTAAAGCCACACCAAACACACCTAATGGAAAATAAGCCAGCCTATCTGAGTAATAAAGCCAAGTCACACTGCCAGCAACTAAAAAAGAAGCAAAAACTGTATTCAGCAATAAACTGATTTGTCCTATAGATGAACCGAATAAAGCCGGCAACATAAGTTTTAATACTTTTTGTACGCCAGGATCACGCCATTTAAATTTTGGTTTTTGTAATAATTTTAATCGATTCAAAAAAGGTAATTGAAAGCCTAATTGTAGAAATCCGGCTAGTAATACACCCCAAGCCTGGGCTTCAACAGGAACTTTAAAAAACCGCGTCACGCCAAAGGCAGTAAAGATTAATGAGATATTTAGTAATGCAGGTGTAAAAGCAGGAACCCAAAATTGTCCATAGCAATTTAAAGTCGCGCCGACTAAAGCGGTTAGAGAGATCAACATTAAATAAGGAAAGGTTATCCTTAACATCTCTATTGCTAATTGGAAACGATACGGATCTAAGCCTGGAGCAAATAAACTAACTAAACCCTTACTTCCCAGAACACCTAGAATACAAATGCCTAATAAAATCAATCCTAGTGTACCGGCTATATATGCTACAAATTGTTGCACTTCTTCTTGTGAACGAGTTTGCTTAAATTCAGACAACGTGGGAATAAAAGCCGTAGAGAAAGATCCTTCTGCAAATAATCCGCGCATGAAATTAGGAATTTTAAACGCAATATAAAAAGCATCAACCGCTGCAGTCGCACCAAAAATCCTAGCTGCCACCATATCGCGAACAAATCCTAAAATCCGCGAAATCAACGTCATAGACGCAACGACTGAAGTTGACTTAAAAAGTGCCTTACTCATCGGTTTTCTAACCATATTTCAATAATTAATTGAGCTGCAATACTATCGATAGATTTCTTTTTTAAAGCCTTATATCCTCCAACAGCAAAAAGACGTGATCGCGCTTCTACGGTAGTCAATCTTTCATCAACCGGAAAAACTGGTAACTGAAAACGATTTTTTAATTCTATTAAAAAATCTCGCGCTAAATGTGTTATCGGTTGTTCTGAGCCATCCATATTTAGTGGAATACCTACTACTAATACCTCCGGTGACCAAATCTGTAATAATTGTTCAATTTCTTTCCATGGAAGCTCACCTTTTTTCACGGTTAAACTAGTCAAAGGTTGGGCTAAGGAAGGTGATGTTTGTCCTACTGCCACACCAATATACTTAGAACCAAAATCAAATCCTATTACAGTCTTAAATTCAAGCATGACCACCCATATAAGCTAGTTTAGTCACATCAACACCTAAATAATTCATAGCCTTTAACCATCGTTGCTCAAAAGGAATATCAAATAATATATTAGGACTGGCAGGCAAAGTTAACCAAAAATTATTAATAATTTCTTGTTCCATTTGACCGGCTATCCAATTTGCATAACCTAATGAGAAAATAAACTTATCAGGTCCTTGTTGTTTAGCGATCGCTAATAAAATATCTTTAGAAGTCGTTACGCAAATTTCACTGCTCATCTTAAGGCTTGATTGCCATTCCCCCATAGGTGCATGTATCACAAAACCACGTTCAGGATGAACAGGTCCTCCACATAGGATTGGAAAATCTGCCCCTGCAGTACTTTTAGTTGCTTCTATCTTGCTACTTGTGATGTCTTGTAATATTTCTGAAAGATTAACCCGCAAGGATTGTAAGGGTTGGTTAATTATAATACCTACTGCTCCCTTTTCAGTATGCTCGCATATATATACAACGGAACGATTAAAATAAGCATCCCTTAAAATGGGCATAGCCACTAAAAAGTAATTTGTAAAATAATTTGTCATCTCTATCATTAAACCTTTCCCGGCTAAAATCTGCTCGTTAATCATAGCATCTGCTTTAATATCCAACCTAGTCTTTAACTTAAAACGATAATTCCTCATGTCCTCAAGCTTAGGCAGAAAAACATTTGCTCAACATGATACGATACTAATCGTTATCTCGTTAAAAAAATGCCATAAAAAAAGAGGAAGCTATGAACACTAATTTTCGTGTAGGCTATGGGTACGATGTGCATGCTTTTGAAATAGGAGACCACATAATCTTAGGAGGTGTCAAAATTCCATATCGAATGAGTCTTAAAGCACATTCAGATGGGGATGTCGTTATTCACGCTCTTGTTGATGCGCTCTTAGGAGCGTGTGCTTTAGGTGATATAGGTCTACATTTTCCTGACACTGATGAGCGTTGGAAAAATAAGGATAGTCGGCAATTCCTACAAACAACCGTCCAAATGTTGGATGAAAAAAATTACTCCATCAATAATGCAGATATTACTATCATCGCAGAAGCACCGAAGCTTAAAGACTATTTTGCAGCAATGCGTTTTAATTTAGCGCAAGATATGAAAATTGATCTGAACCAGATCAATGTAAAAGCAACTACCACAGAAAAACTAGGTTTTATTGGGCGCCAAGAGGGAGTTGCGGCAACTGCGATCGTTCTTCTTCAAACTAAATAATTTTTATTTTTACTGGTACCGAGAGTGGGACTCGAACCCACACGATGTCACCATCACCGGATTTTGAGTCCGGCGCGTCTACCAATTCCGCCATCCCGGCAATAGCTGCTCAAGTATAACAAAGTATTTTTTAGGATCAATCTTTATCATTAGTCTGAAAAATTATGCGCTTGCAATCAAAATCTCAATCACTTATTGTTTTCTATCAAATCTTTATTATATGGCTTAGAGCACTGCGTAATAACGTTAACTTGATCTTTTAAAAAAAGCTATCAACAATAAGGTCATGAGGAACATGATCTAAGAGGTAAATAATGTACAATAATGAAGCGATAATGTCACAAGATGTGTCACACTCATTAACTACTAAAAAACAATTACTTCTCGCTTCTGTTATTTGTATACTTGCTGCCATGTTCTATATGTATGAGTATACTTTGCAAGTATCTCCTGCAGTTATGACTAACGAATTGATGCGCGATTTAGGTCTTAATGCAGCAAGCTTAGGCACTATGGCTGCTTTTTACTATTATTCTTACACACCCATGCAATTACCCGCTGGGCTACTTTTTGATCGCTTTGGTCCACGGCGTTTAATAACCTTAGCTATTTTAGTTTGTGCTCTAGGAGCATTTCTGTTTGGTATAACGCCAAATGCGGTTATGGCTTCGTTTGGTAGATTTTTAATGGGAATAGGATCTTCTTTTTCATTTATCGGCGCTTTACTCCTTGTTTCACGTTGGTTCCCCCCTCAATATTTTGCTTTACTTACCGGCCTCGTTCAGTTGATGAGCTCAGTTGGAGCAATCGCTGGTCAAGTTCCTTTAGTAACCGCTATTAATCATTGGGGTTGGCGAGCAACTGTTGTCTCCTTAGCTATCGTTGGTTGCTTATTGGCACTGTTAGTATGGACGGTAGTAAGAGATAGTCCAGAAGCTGTTTCAAAAGGGCATAAATTTCAATCCCCACCTAAAAAAGGTGAATTAAAACGGCTACAACAAGTATGTAGCAATATACAAACTTGGCTAATTGCCTTGTATTCTTTTTCTATATGGGCTCCTGTTACTGCATTTGCAGCTTTGTGGGGCATACCTTTTCTTGTAGCCAGTTATGGACTTACTACAGAAGCTGCTTCCGAAGCGAGCGCAATGATTTGGCTAGGTATCGGCTTAGGTAGTCCCTTAGCGGGTTGGTTCTCAGACAAAATCAATTCGCGATCAAAACCACTTAGCTTTTCTGCTTTATTAGGAATAATAAGTCTTACAATAATTATATATTGTCCGGTACTCCCATTATTTTGGCTATACTTTATTTTATTTATCTTTGGTGTAGCTGCATCAGGACAATCATTAGCCTTTGGGGTTGTCAAAGATAATAATACTTCTTGCGTAGTCGGCACAGCTATTGGTTTCAATAATATGGCCGTTGTCGCGGGAGGAGCTTTGTTTCAACCCTTAATAGGAGTTTTGCTTTATGTTAATTGGAGGGGCATTATGCATAATGGCACCCCTTTTTATGGTATAGTAGATTATCAGAAAGCGCTTTTTGTATTACCTTTATGTTATATCATTGCATTTTTTGTAAGTCATTTTTTGCTTCGAGAAACTTATTGCAGACCACAATATTCCAATGAAACAGCTAGTGCAATTTAAGTTTTTTATTAGCATTGCTACTTTAATCAAATCTTATGTCTGAAAATAAAAATAACGGTTTACCCTCGCTCTCTTTAGCAAAGCAAAAACCTACTTTACTCGCTGCCATTATCTGTATTCTTGCCTCATGTTTTTACATGTATGAATTTATATTGCAAGTTTCACCTGCAGTAATGACTAATCAATTAATTAATGACTTAGGGCTCAATGCTATTACCTTAGGAACAATGGCGGCTTTTTATTATTATTCTTATACCCCGATGCAACTGCCAGCAGGATTTTTATTTGATCGGTTTGGTCCTCGACGCTTATTAACTATTGCAGTTCTAACCTGTGCTGTAGGTGCTTTTTTATTTGGGTCAACCAACAATATAACCACCGCTTCCATGGGCCGATTTATGATGGGAATGGGTTCTGCTTTTTCGTTCATCGGCACTTTAGTCCTTATATCGCGCTGGTTTCCTTCTCGTTATTTTGCTTTTTTAACAGGTTTAGTCGAATTAATGAGCTGTATAGGGGCAATTGTTGGCGAAACCCCATTAACTATTGCCGTAGGCCATTGGGGATGGCGGCCAACCATCATGATTTTGGGTGTCATAGGAGTTATTTTAGCCCTATTAATCTGGTTGATAGTTAGAGACAGCCCAGAAGTTGTTTCGAAAGGTCACAAATTTCAGTCAACTGCAAAAAAAAGCATACTAAAAAGTTTTCATCAGGTAGCATCTAATAGTCAAACTTGGTTCATAGCATTATATTCTTTTATGGTATGGGCACCTATTACTGCTTTTGCTGCGTTATGGGGCGTACCTTTTCTAGTTGTAGCATACGGTATCAGCACTAAAGCAGCTTCTACCGCTTGCACTATGATTTGGCTGGCTATCGGAATAGGCTGCCCATTGTTAGGTTGGTGGTCAGATAAGGTAAACTTACGTGGGATGCCTTTAAAGTTTGCCGCAAGCTTAGGTATAGTTGGATTAATACCCGTTATTTATATTCCACACCTTCCCTTATTTTGGCTTTATATTTGTTTATTCTTATTTGGTCTTGCAGCTTCGGGACAATCACTCGCATTCGGAGTTGTTAAAGATAATAATCACTCTAGTGTAGCAGGAACAGCAATGGGGATTAATAACATGGCCACAGTTGCAGGAGGAGCTTTATTTCAACCAGTGATTGGTATACTTTTACATTTAAACTGGAATGGAACCTATTATAATGGTAGTCCTTTTTATAGCGTCGAAAATTACCGAAAAGCCTTAATCATATTGCCTTTCTGTTATCTGGTAGCCTTATTAGTTGGAAAGTTCCTAATACGAGAAACCCATTGCCAACAACAACCCGATGTCTAGGAGTAAAAGCAGCCCGCGCTGGTTAAAACAGCATTTTAAGGACCCCTATGTAAAACGCGCACAAAAAGAGGGTTTGCGCTCGCGTTCAGCTTATAAATTGTTAGAGATTCAAGAGAAAACCAAGCTAATTAAGCCAGGTATGACTATCGTTGACCTTGGAGCGGCGCCTGGAGGATGGTCTCAAATTGTCTCTGGAATAGTTGGAAGCACAGGAAAAGTTTATGCCTTGGATATTTTGCCAATGGATGCTTTGAGCCATGTGGAATTCCTCCAAGGGGATTTTCGAGAAGAATCTGTTATGCAACATTTCTTACAACGTGTACAATTAAAGCCTATAGATCTTGTAATTTCTGATATGGCCCCCAATTTTAGTGGAATGCGTAGTGTTGACCAACCCAGATCCATTTATTTAGCGGAATTAGCCTTAGATTTTGCTCAGAAAGTAATAAAACCAAAAGGGTGCTTTATAGTAAAAACATTTCAAGGAGAAGGATTTGAAGGGTTTTTAAAAAACTTAAGAAGCTTATTTACAAAAGTTACTATTCGGAAACCTTCCGCTTCCAGAGGAAGCTCTGCTGAGGTTTATTTGGTTGCTATGGGGTATCATAAGGAAAAATAAACATTGGATTTATACTCACCTAATGGGATTTTTGACCAATACCACCAGGAGCGATTACAAGGCCAGCGGTTACACAGAAAATTCCAGTACGATAGTACGAAGAGTATATTTATTTAGTCCTCTTTTGGTAACGCACTGAAAAAGAGCTAAAAATAATCGAAACACAAAATTTAGTATATAATGCCCTCTTTGTGAGAAATGCGAGGTAGTCTAGCTTGAACGACATGCTGAAAAATCTATTTTTATGGCTCATTATTGCTGTCATACTTATCTCGGTATTTAACAATCTCGAACCTCGCAATAACGGTGGCGAACGCTTAACGTATTCTGAGTTTTTGAAAGACGTTCAACAAGGGAATGTGCAGTCTGTAACAATACAAAGCAACCAAGTTATAAAAGGCCAGTTACAGGGTGAAAAATCTTTCACGAGCTATATGCCTATTCCTGATCAATATTTACTTCCTGAGTTATTGAAAAATAAAGTTAATGTAAAAGGAGAACCACCGCAACAGGAAAGCTTCTTGATGCGTATTTTTATTAATTGGTTCCCTATGCTATTGCTCATCGGGGTATGGATATTTTTTATGCGCCAAATGGGGGGTGCGGGTGGAAAGGGTGCGTTATCTTTTGGTCGTAGCCGAGCTCGTTTATTAGGTGAAGACCAAGTTAAAGTTACTTTTGCCGATGTAGCTGGCGCTGAAGAAGCGAAAGAAGAAGTCAGTGAATTAGTTGAATTTTTAAAAGACCCCGCTAAATTTCAAAAATTAGGGGGGAAAATCCCACGCGGCGTTTTATTAATGGGTCCTCCTGGGACTGGTAAAACACTTTTAGCTCGAGCTGTTGCTGGCGAAGCAAAAGTCCCTTTTTTCACGATCTCTGGTTCTGACTTTGTTGAAATGTTTGTAGGTGTAGGTGCATCTCGCGTAAGAGATATGTTTGAGCAAGCTAAAAAACAAGCTCCCTGTATTATTTTTATTGACGAAATCGACGCTGTCGGTCGTCATCGTGGTGCCGGTCTAGGTGGCGGACATGACGAACGCGAACAAACATTGAATCAACTATTGGTTGAAATGGACGGATTTGAAGGGAATGAAGGTGTTATTGTTATGGCTGCCACTAATCGTCCCGACGTTTTAGATCCAGCCTTATTGAGACCGGGCCGATTTGATCGACAAGTTATTGTTGGCCTACCTGATATACGTGGTCGTGAACAAATTCTAAAAGTTCATCTTAGAAAAGTTCCTTACGGAAAAGATGTGAAACCAGTGATTATAGCCAGAGGCACGCCTGGATTCTCAGGTGCAGATCTAGCTAATTTAGTCAATGAAGCTGCTTTATTTGCCGCACGTGAAAATAAATCTACTGTGGATATGGTTGACTTAGAAAAAGCCAAAGATAAAGTCATGATGGGCAGTGAAAGACGTTCCATGGTGATGAATGAGAAAGAAAAAAAACTAACTGCTTACCATGAAGCGGGGCATGCTATTGTAGGGCGCTTAGTCCCAGACCATGATCCTGTGTATAAAGTTACTATTATTCCACGTGGTAAAGCGTTAGGTGTTACTATGTTCTTGCCAGAAGAAGATCGTTATAGCTATACCAAACAACGCTTAGAAAGCCAGATTGCTAGTTTATTTGGAGGACGCATTGCTGAGTATCTCATTTTTGGGCCAGAACAAATCACCACTGGAGCATCAAACGATATACAACGTGCGACTGAAATTTCCAGGAATATGATAACTAAATGGGGCTTATCCGAACGTCTTGGTCCTCTAACTTATAATCAAGAAAATGAAGAAGTATTTTTAGGACACCAAATTACTAAAAACAATAAATTCTCTGACGATACTGCACAATTAATTGATGAAGAAAGTCGTAGTATTATTGAGCGTAATTACAAGCTTGCTGAAACCTTATTACAAGATAACATTGAAAAATTGCATCTCATGGCAGAAGCTCTGATAAAATATGAAACTATTGATTCCAGTCAAATAAATGACATTATGGAAGGTAAACCTCCTAGGGAACCCAAAGGTTGGAGTAATGGGGGTAAAAAAGATACTCCCTCTTCTTCTGAGGAAAAATCTCCTTCACAAAAAGACTCGACAATTACAGACGATCCAGCAGTAGATAGTCTGTAATTGATCGATTTATTCTTGGATTCATCATGATTAAAACCCGCAAATATTTTGGGACAGATGGTATTCGCGGAAAGGTAGGTGAAAATCCTATTACACCAGAATTTGTACTAAAACTGGGTTGGGCTGTAGGAAAGGTTTTAGCAAATGGTCGAAATAAAGTTTTAATTGGCAAGGATACACGTATTTCTGGTTACATGCTTGAGTCTGCTCTGGAAGCGGGTTTATCTGCAGCAGGAGTCGATGTGCATCTCCTGGGCCCTATCCCGACTCCTGCTATTGCTTTTTTGACTACTGATTTAGATGCACAAGCAGGTATAGTAATCAGCGCTTCTCACAATCCTTATTATGATAATGGAATTAAATTCTTTTCTCATGATGGAAGTAAATTAGCTGATAACATTGAGCTACAAATCGAAAATCACCTTAATCAAACTATTCATACGGTTGATTCTGCTAAATTAGGCAAAGCAATTCGAGTAGAAGATGCTAAAGCACGCTATGTTAATTTTTGCAAATCAACAGTTCCAAAATCATTTCAATTAAACGGTTTAAAAATCATTCTCGATTGTGCTAATGGAGCCACTTATCATATTGCACCAGCATTATTTTCTGAATTAGGTGCCGATTTAACATTACTAGGTACGAAGCCAAATGGTTTAAACATTAATAAAGACTGTGGCTCTACCCATTTAGATATTTTACAAAAAAAAGTTTTATCCGAAAAAGCAGATTTGGGCATCGCATTTGACGGGGATGGTGATCGGGTATTAATGGTAGATAATTTGGGTGAAATTGTTGATGGGGATGAATTACTATTTCTATTAACCCAACATGGCGTTAAAAAAGGTCACATTAAAGGTGGTATTGTAGGTACCGCTATGAGTAATCTCGGTTTAGAATTAGCTATAAAAGAATTAGGCCTCGATTTTATTCGTACCTCAGTAGGCGATAGATATGTTAATGAAGCATTACAAAGCAAAAATTGGCAATTAGGTGGAGAATCGTCTGGACATATTATTTCTCGTCGCTTAACTAAAACTGGAGATGGAATCATTATCGCACTGCAAGTGTTAGAGGCTATTCAATCATCGGGTCTATCATTGCATACCGCCAAAAAAGCAATGAAAAAATTTCCTCAAATATTAATTAACATCCCAGCAGAAAATCCTTTAGCGATGATGAACAACGCAAATATAAAAAAAGCGGTGCAAGAAGCAGAGCTTTTTTTAAAAAATCGCGGTCGTATATTATTACGACCTTCAGGAACAGAATCTGTAATTCGTGTCATGGTCGAAGGAAGCGAATTGTCCGAAGTACAAACTATTGCGAATAAATTAGCTGAAATTGTTAAAGTATCTACAAATAATCTCTGAGGATTAACTTTCTTATTCAACAGTCACCGATTTTGCTAAATTGCGTGGCTGATCAACATCAGTGCCTTTTAAAATCCCTACATGGTAAGCTAAAAGTTGCAAGGGAATTGCAAAAATTAACGGGCTAATCATATCACTTGCCTTGGGTAATAAAATACTTACACTTTCAGTGTCATTTGTATCAAATTCTTCTTGAACAAACAAAATAAGCTGACCATTACGTGCACGCACTTCCTGGATATTTGACTTTAGTTTTTCTAGCAAGGAATTGGATGGTACTAGAACGACAACTGGCATATTACTATCAACCAAAGCAAGCGGTCCATGCTTTAGCTCTCCCGCTGGATAAGCTTCAGCTTGGATATAAGAAATCTCCTTAAGCTTGAGAGCCCCTTCTAATGCTACAGGAAAATGAATTCCTCGAGCAATAAATAAAGCATGTTCTTTATCCATAAATATTTTAGCTAATTTCTTAATAGCTGGATCTAATTTTAACGTTTGTTCTAAAAGTTTAGGTAAACTTCTTAATTCAGAGAGGCAAGCCGCCTCTTGTTCTTTATCCCACCCATGGGCTAAACCTAAAAATGAGGTTAATAATAATAAAACTGTTAATTGAGTTGTAAACGCTTTAGTCGATGCCACGCCAATTTCAGGACCTGCTCGTGTTAATAATACAAAATCAGACTCCCGCACCATAGTACTTCCAGGAACATTACAAATTGTTAATGTAGCTGCATAATTTTCAGTTTTAGCTTGTCTTAATGCTTCTAGTGTATCTGCCGTTTCTCCCGATTGAGATATAGTAATAAACAATGTATCTGGATAAATAATATGTGGTCGATATCGAAACTCACTGGCAATATCTACTTGACAAGGAATACCCACCCATCTCTCTACCCAGTGAGCTGCAATCAAACCTGCATGATAGCTAGTACCACAAGCGACTATTTGCACATGTTTAATTTTAGAAAAACGCTGTATGGAATTAAGACCACAAATTTCATCCCAAACTTGTAATTGGTTTACCAGACGACCTTCAAGAGCCGCATTAACCGCAATCGGTTGTTCAAAAATCTCCTTTTCCATAAAATGACGATACTTTCCTTTACTCACCACATCTTTTGGCAAATCGATTGAATGCTTAGGACGATGAACTTCCTTACCATTACTATCGTAGAAACTAAGCTTTTCGGTAGTGATTTCAACAATATCACCTTCATGTAAATAAATAAATTGTTGCGTTACCGGAAGTAAAGCCAAATGATCTGAAGCAATGAAATTTTCACCATGACCTAGTCCAACCATTAAAGGACTGCCTTTACGCACGGCTATTAACGATTGAGGTTCGTTCTGATAGAGAAAAACGACGGCAAAAGCACCTTCTAAACGAGCTACTGTCTTCTGAACCGCGGTTAAAAAATTATGGTTTTTTTTAAGCTCTTGATTCAATAAATGGGCCATAATTTCGGTATCTGTCTCAGATTCAAAGGAATAGCCCGCTTTTATCAGTTCTTGCCTTAAAGGTAAATAATTTTCAATAATGCCATTATGAACTAATGCGATATGAGAACCTGAAATATGAGGATGAGCATTAGATTCACTTGGTTTACCATGCGTCGCCCAGCGAGTGTGTGCAATACCAATGTTACCTGATAAAAATTCGGGTATTATTGCTTTCTCTAAAGCTTCAACTTTACCTACAGTTCGACGACGTATTAACTGTTGCTTAGAATCCAATATGGCGATTCCAGCCGAATCATAACCACGATATTCTAGCCTTTTTAAACCTTCAATAAGAATAGGAACAATATTACGTTGCGCTATTCCCGCTACAATTCCACACATATTTATACCTTCACAACTTATCTTAAACCTTCGCTTGTTAATCAAAAAGGAAATTTATATCGTATTCAATCATTATAATAAGGTTTATTATGGATTAACTAAATATTTCTACTAATTCATAACTTAAAATAGCTTACATGTTTTTCTAGATTAACAAGAATTTTAAATAATGGATATCAGCAAATTACTAAAACAAATAAATAAAGGGTTCACTCATTGTTTATTCCCTTATCATTGCATTTTATGCCACGATAAAGCCAATAGAGACTTTGATTTATGTATTGAGTGTGAAGAACTTTTACCTTGGTTAAAAAATATCTGTATTTATTGCGCTGCGCCTTTAATTTTTTCAACACAATCCGTTTGTGGTACTTGTTTAAAAAAGCCATCGCCTTTCCATAAATTATGTGTTTTTTTTTCTTATTCAGAAACAATAAAAAAGTTGATTACTGGTCTTAAGTTTCAGCAACGATTAATTTATGCCCATATTTTGGGAACTTTAATAGCTGAAAAAATCCGCTCACATTACCAGAGCGAAGAGTTGCCAGATAGAATTATTCCAGTGCCTTTGCATAAAAAAAGACTTTATGAGCGTGGCTTTAATCAAGCGATAGAGTTAGCGCGTCCCATTTCGAAAAAATTAAACATAAGTATTGACTATAAACGATGTAAGAGAGTAATAGACACCGCGGCTCAAAGTATGCTGCCAGCAAACCAGCGCTCAAGTAATGTGAAAAATGCGTTTGTCGCACACCAGAGTCTTGCTAACCAGCATATAGCGCTACTCGATGACGTAATGACCACTGGCCATACGCTCATCGAGATGAGTCACGCTTTATACGATGTGGGTGTAAAAAGAATAGATGTATGGTGTTGTGCCCGCACTTACTTAAGCGGGAATTAAGACCCTACTTCTATTATACTAAAGTACTAAATCCTTAATACTGCTCTTCACGTTGCTCACGGCCACGATGATAACCACCACCATTGCCGCCGCCAGAACCGCCCATTCCACCGCGTCCGCCGCCGCCACCGGTACGTCGTCCGCCGCCGCTAGCACCACCACCAGTACGTCGTCCGCCGCCAGTACCACCTGAGCTAGAATCCGGTGGATTAGCTTCGGACACAGTAATGGTGCGTCTTTCATGGATACTACCATGTAAAGCTTCTATAGCTTCTTTCGCTTCTTCAGGTGTAGACATTTCAACAAAACCAAAGCCCTTACTACGGCCACTATGGAAGTCTCGGATAACTTTAACAAAATTTACTGTCCCAAAAGGGGTAAAAAGCTCTCTTAGTCCATCGTCATCGACGCTATAGCTTAAACCACCCACATACAATCTTTTATTCACGCAAAACCTCCAAAAGGCTAAAAAAGGCCATTTCCAAGATATTAATCGTTTCCACGCTTATTAATCTGGCTATGGCAGAGATAAACTAAACGCAATCATAGTAACACAGGACAATCCTCTAGGGTATATAGGAGGGTAAACTTGATGTTAAAAATACTATTCTAAAAAGCTGCGTAACATCCAGGCATTTTTCTCGTGAACTTCCATCCGGTCAGAAAGTAAGTCCACTGATACTTGATCATCGGCTTCTTCAGTCTCTGGCAACAATTCACGGGCTAAACGAACCATGACTTCCTGATCATGCACTAGCTGACTAATCATGTCTTTGGCTTTAATTGTGCGTGTTCCAACAACTTCTTTAATTTTGCTTAATTTTGCAAAATCAGCATAACTAGCTGGTACAGGAAACCCCAAAGCTCGCACACGTTCAGCGATAGTATCACCTGCATTCCAGAGATCAATATATTGTGCTTCAAATACACTATGCAGAGGTTGAAACATAGGCCCTACAACATTCCAATGAAAATTATGTGTTTTCAAATACAACACATAATTATTTGCTAATAATTTAATCAATCCTTCAGCCACTTTTTTCCGTTTAGCTTCAGTCAATCCGCCATTCAATACTTCTTTCATGAAACCTCCAAAATTAAAGTTTATATTTTTAGATTGTTATTTCTAAATCAAGTTATCCATGTAATTTTATGAATGATGTATAGAAAAAAGCTTACAGAAGCTATTCCGCCTCGTCAACATTATCTTCTTCATCCTCATCCGTTATTAAATTATTGTTCTCACGAATTAAATAATTTCTATGTTGTAAATAAGCATTACGTTGGAATATATAGGGGTCAAAAGAAGCTTGCTTTATCGCTTGATCGAAATCCAATAATTGTGCCCGAGCATTAATGAAACTACCCCATGTTAAACCATTTCGCCAGGCTACATCATTAATATAAGGATAAACAGAAAAAACCCCATAGTTTATAGGCCAAGAAACAGCATCCCGCACGGTACGTGGGCCTAAAATAGGAACGATTAGATAAGCCGATGAAGTATAGCCCCACTTTGCTAAAGTTAAACCAAAGTCTTGATTGTGAGCAGGTAAACCAATTCGACTCGCAACATCGATAAACCCCGCAATTCCCACCGTACTATTAATTAAAAAACGCCATGTATTCGATGTGGCATCATAAAAGTCCCCCTGTAGTAAGTTATTAATAACAGTAGGGATCTGTTCTAAATTACTGAAAAAATTACCAATACCTTTGGTAACAGGCCATGGTAAAATAGTTTTATAGATGGTAGCAACAGGTTTAAAAAAGACTTTATCTAAGGTCTGATTAAGCTTAAATGCATGTCGATTATAATTTTCATAAGGATCATTATTTAAATCACTACCTGAATCAACAGCTAAAACAGGTGATACCGCCAATAATAATAGGCAAAATCCTAATAATCTGTTATGCATTCATAATGCCTCATTTTAATTTATATTTCTAATTAGAAACTCTCACTTAAATATTTCTCAGCATCTAGTGCTGCCATGCAACCAGTCCCCGCGGAGGTAATGGCTTGACGGTAAACAGAATCAATAACATCACCAGAAGCAAAGACGCCCTTCACACTAGTCGCTGTTGCAAAGCCCTTATTTCCTCCTCGCACCAAAATATAGTTATTCTCCATATCTAATTGATTTTTGAATATCTCTGTGTTAGGTGTATGACCTATAGCTATAAAAACCCCATGCACTTTTAATTGACTGGTTGTATTTGTTTTAGTGTTTTTAAGTTTTAGTCCATTGACCCCTTTTTCATCCCCTAAAATACTATCCACTTCAGTTTCTAATATTAAAGAAATTTTTCCCATTTTCACTTTTGTCATTAATTTATCCACCAAAATTTTTTCTGGACGAAAAAATGCACTTCCTCTGTAAATGAGAAAAATATGATCGGCAATATTAGCCAAGTATAAAGCTTCTTCAACAGCAGTATTACCACCCCCAACAACTGCAACTTTTTGATCCTTATAAAAAAGTCCGTCACAAGTAGCACAAGCTGAAACACCTTTTCCCATAAACTCTTTTTCTGAAGGCAAACCCAAATACTTGGCTGATGCACCGGTTGCAACTATTAAAGCTTCACATTGATAAATTTTGTCGTCCCCTTTTAAAGTAAAAGGTCTTTGGGATAGATCAATTTTATTTATATGGTCAAAAATAACTTTGCTATTAAATCTCTCGACATGCCTGTTCATACGTTCCATTAAAACAGGTCCTTGTAAACCCTCTACATCACCTGGCCAATTATCAACGTCTGTAGTGGTCATCAATTGACCGCCTTTTTGCAAGCCCGTAATAATAACTGGATCAAGATTAGCTCTCGCTGCATAAAGCGCTGCTGTATACCCTGCTGGTCCGGAACCTAAAATAATTAGTCGATGATTTTGAACCTGACTCATAAAAACCACTTTAAGGTAAAAACCCAGATAATAAAAAAATTGTTATAATTAAAATTGCTAACAAAGTATAACAAAGAACGCTATAAATAGTACCTATACCCATAAGTAATCCAAAAAGACTGTATGCTTATGCTACGCCTTAAATAAGGAGCCCCCTTGAAAAAAGCCAGAACCGAAGATTTTTTACAATTAAGTCTTAAGCAGCGTCTACTAGAAGGCCTGCTCATCGTTAGTGGTGCCCTTGCTCTTTTTTTGTTTTTAGCCTTGTGGACTCACCATCCTGCACTACATACCCAAGTCTCAATGAACATAGCAGGCCGCTGGGGAGATCAACTTGCCCATTTCTTTTTTTATAGTTTTGGTTCTTTAGCCTATTTGTTCCCGGCATTACTTGTGTATGGAGGATGGCAATGTTTTAAAGGTCGTTTTTCAAGCTTGTCTTTTAGTTATCCTTTTTTGGCTTTGCGTATATTAGGTTTCCTCACTATCTTTATTGCAGCTTGTGGACTTGCTGCTTTACACAGTGCGCATACAAAACATGGTTATACCCCAGGAGGACAATTAGGAAATATTGTTACAAAAAGTTTTATTGTTCAATTTAATGTAGTCGGCAGCACATTATTTCTATTGGCTCTTTTATTAGCCAGCACAACGCTTGCAACTGGTTTTTCTTGGTTAAATATTATCGATAAAATAAGCAGCTATATCGCGGTAATGCCAGGAAAAATTGCCGAAAAAATAAAAAAACTTATAATGTATGCTATAAAAAAAAGAGCATCTGAAAAAATTAAGCCCCTGCATGCAAGCACTTTAAATAAGATTGACACAATAAATATGTCTCGCAGTAAACCTTCACCTCAATTTAATTCTATAATAAATTCACCCCTAACTAACACAGAAATAAC
Organism: Rickettsiella endosymbiont of Rhagonycha lignosa; assembly: GCF_964031165.1. Classification (NCBI taxonomy): domain Bacteria; kingdom Pseudomonadati; phylum Pseudomonadota; class Gammaproteobacteria; order Legionellales; family Coxiellaceae; genus Rickettsiella; species Rickettsiella endosymbiont of Rhagonycha lignosa. Next base: position 1,469,982 of record NZ_OZ035011.1, read on the forward strand.
TAATCATAATTCTCTATCTATAAAGCCTTATTCACCCCCTACCACTATAGTTTCAATTAAAAAAAATATTACTGAATCTTCTCTTCCTTCATTAACTCTATTAGATCCAGCTGAAAAATTAAGTAAAGAAGGATACACACGCGATGAACTAGAGCAACTATCACGTGATGTTGAACTGCGGTTAAAAGACTTTGGGATTCAAGTACAAGTTGTAGCTGTACATCCAGGACCTGTAGTTACACGTTTCGAAATGCAACCGGCTGCAGGAATTAAAGTAAGCCGTATCACAGGACTCGCCAAAGATTTAGCTCGGTCATTATCAGTCGTTAGCGTACGAATTGTGGAAGTTATTCCTGGGAAGTCAGTTATTGGACTCGAAGTTCCGAACAAACATCGCGAAATTGTTCGGCTCAGCGAAATATTAAGCTCAACCGCGTATCAACATGCGAGATCGCCACTTTCTCTTGCCTTAGGTAAAGATATAGCGGGCCATCCAGTCATCGTTGATCTAGGGAAAATGCCACATCTACTTGTTGCAGGAACTACAGGTTCTGGAAAATCAGTTGGTCTCAATGCCATGCTTCTTAGTATTTTATATAAAGCAACGCCTCAGCAAGTTAGATTGATTATGATAGACCCAAAAATGTTGGAATTAGCTATCTATGAAGGTATTCCTCATCTTTTAGCGCCCGTTGTCACCGATATGAAAGAAGCAGCGAATGCATTACGTTGGTGCGTCGCGGAAATGGAGCGTCGTTATAAATTAATGGCGCATTTGGGAGTAAGAAATTTAGCAGGACATAACCAAAAAATACAAGAAGCTAATGATAAAGGGCAGCCACTTAATGATCCTTTTTGGAAACCTGAGCAAGGTGGTAAAGCAGAAACTTTAGAACATCTCCCCTATATTATTGTATTAATCGATGAATTTGCTGACATGATGATGGTAGTTGGCAAAAAAGTTGAAGAGTTAATTGCAAGAATTGCCCAAAAAGCTAGAGCAGCAGGCATACATCTTATTCTAGCTACGCAAAGACCTTCTGTTGATGTTATTACAGGCTTAATCAAAGCAAATATTCCCACACGTATCTCTTTTCAGGTCTCATCGAAAATTGATTCTCGTACTATTCTTGACCAGCAAGGCGCTGATCAACTATTAGGACATGGAGATATGTTGTATTTAGCTCCTGGAACAGGTGTTCCTATTCGAGTCCATGGAGCATTCGTCGCTGACCAGGAGGTTCACCATGTAGTCAACGCCTTAAAAAAATCAGCTGTGCCTGAATATATGCTTGATCTCACTCAAGCTAATCTTAATGAAGGTGGAGATTTAGATTTTTTAGACAATAACTCCAGTGAAAAAGATGTGTTGTATGATCAAGCTGTACAAATTGTAATAGATACACGCCGTGCTTCTATTTCGAGCATTCAGCGACGGCTTAAAATTGGCTATAACCGCGCGGCGAGACTAATGGAAGATATGGAAAAAGCCGGTTTGGTCAGTGCTATGGAAAGTAATGGTAACCGTGACATTCTTATACCCGATAGATTAAATGAATAAATTTATTTTCAAAATCTGTTTAAAACTCTGGCATGATAAATATTATTTTTAGCATTTCAAAAAATTCGATTTCCTCTCTCAATCTTCTTTAATTTTTTAAAGAATGTAATTATATAATCTTTCGTTACAAAATATTTAATAAATTTTTTTTATTTAGACAATTAAAAAATAATTCGGTATTATTTTTTAATTGTCTAAATTAATTTATAAATATTTTTTATTAAAATGGTTCAAAATAAAGTTATAAATAAAAATAAAAAAGCTGTTAATCAAAAATAATAATTTTCGGCTTATTGGAAAATAAAAATAATTTTTTATATTGTACGGAGGAAAGAAACTTTAATTAAAAAAATCCACCGTACAATTTTTTGTTTTCGGGCATTAATCAAATCAAACCCATTTCTTTTATTTCATCTTTTTCTGCTCGCAACTCATTCAAGCTCAGTTTAATTTTTTCTTGTCCAAATAAATTATGCTGAATATCAGTGACTATGCTAAATTGATCATTTTCAATCCGGCTCGGAAAAGAAAATATTAATCCTTTATCAACTCCATATTGACCTGTGGAACATGAAGCAACCGAAAAAAAATCATCTTTTTTTGTATCATGTGTTAAATGATAAATACTACCCACTACTGCATTAGCTGCAGAAGCAGCAGAGGATGCTCCTCTAGCCTTAATGACAGCTGCTCCTCGTTTCTGCACTATTGGGATAAAGTCATTTTCTAACCAATTTTTATCAGTAATCAGTTCAATTACAGGTTTATTTGCAATTTTAGCGTTATAAAAATCAGGATATTGTGTTGATGAATGATTTCCCCAAATTGCCATTTGAGTCACTTCATCGACTGAAACTACCGCTTTTTTAGCCAATTGAGCTCGAGCTCGATTTTCATCTAATAAAGTCATAGCAAAAAAACGATCCTTGGGGATATCTGGGGCATGGTGCATGGCGATCAAACAATTGGTATTACAGGGATTTCCTACCACAAAGATTTTTACATTCGCAGCAGCATGAGCATTGATGGCTTTTCCTTGCGGAGCAAATATACTACCATTTATTTTTAACAGATCCGCACGCTCCATCCCTTCTTTACGCGGCATGGACCCAACTAAAATAGCCCAATTAATATCCTTCATCGATTCGTTTAATTGAGTGGTACAGATAATATTTTTTAATAATGGAAAAGCACAATCATCAAGTTCCATTGCTATTCCATGTAACATGGGAAGGCTTTTTTCCAATTCTAATAAATGAAGTATCACCGGTTGATCAGAACCAAACATTTGACCTGATGCGATACGAAATAACAAAGCATAGCCTATTTGACCAGCGGCTCCGGTAATGGCAATTTTAATCGGTTTTTTGTTCATATTTAGATTCCTATAAAACTAATATGTAGTAATTTTTTTACGACTTAAGATAATGTAACCAATGACATTGTTTATCCGCTACAGCCAAAAAATTAGCAATCTGTAGAGAAGATGACATATTATACTGCAATTCCTGGCCTGTATTATCGATAACTAGACCTCCTGCCTCTTTAAGTATGCACTGCCCTGCGGCTGTGTCCCATTCAAAGGTAGGAGAAAAACGCGGATAAATATCAGCTAAACCTTCAGCCAACCAACAAAATTTTAATGCGCTTCCACAATATAATAAATTTAAACTGGAAAATTGAGCTAAAAATTTCTTTAATTCCTCCTTACCGTGTCGACGGCTTATCACCGCGGTGATTGGCTGTTCTTCTTCCCAAGCTCGGCTAAGTATTATTTTGGGCTGAGCCCGACCTAATTGCTTATAAGCTCCTAGTCCCTTACTAGCAAAATAACAAATATTCTTGGATGGAACAAATATAACTCCTAAACTTGGCTTATGCTGCTCGATTAAAGCAATATTAATAGTAAATTCGCCATTTTTATCTAAAAATTCTTTTGTTCCATCCAAAGGATCAATTAACCAATATTTCTCCCAGAATCGACGTTTTTGAAAAGATATAGGTATAGATTCTTCAGAAATAATAGGCAAATCAGGGGTTAAATAGCGCAATCCTTGACAAATACAATCATGAGAGGCTAAATCTGCGACAGTAATAGGGGATTTATCTGCTTTATATTCAATAGTTAGATCGCGTTGGTAAATATTAAGAATTTGATTCCCAGCTTGTTTAGCAAGAGAAACTATATCGTTAAGCAAAGAATTCATAAGTTGGCAGTATACAGCTCATTAAGAAAATACAAAAATTTAAACTGTTTAGGACTTAAACCTAAAAATGAAAGACTCAACTAATTATTTTGCAATAGTACCAGCTGCAGGCGTGGGTAATCGTATGCAAATGGATTTACCTAAACAATATATATCTGTAAATGGAAAAAAAATACTCGAATACACATTAGCTACTTTATTGAACTATCAAAAATTTAAAAAATGTGTTGTGGTTATCAATAAAGAAGACAAGCATTGGCCAACTCTCCAATTAATCTCACCCCATTTAGTCACAGTTTGGGGAGGAAAAGAACGTTGTCATTCGGTATTTAATGGTTTATTAGCTTTAAAAAAATTTGCAAAAAAAAATGATTGGGTGTTAGTACATGATGCTGCACGGCCACTTTTGCATCACAACGATATGGATAAGCTAATTATGTATCTGGATAACCATCCTGTAGGAGGGCTTTTAGGGTACCCAATAAAGAATACTGTTAAACTCCTTAATAATCAATATCTTGAAACTTTGGATCGAAAAAAATTATGGGTGGCAGTAACGCCTCAAATGTTTCGCTACCATTGGCTAGTCAACGCACTTGATTCAACTATCAAAAAAAATCAATTCCCTACTGATGAAGCCAATGCAATTGAGTTATTTGGTCAGCAACCTAAAATGATAGAAGGACGTAGAGATAATATTAAAATGACTGATAAAGAAGATTTGAATTTACTTAATTATTATCTTTCTATTCGACCTGATCTTTGTCAATCTTAATCTTTTAAATGCACAGTGGTTATTAATTAACTAATTTAGCTTTTTTCAATAAGTTATGTCTATATAGAGCATATTCCAACTGGCCAAAACTTTTGGCTATTTCTTCACGATAAAGATTTGACGTAGAGTTGGTTGTAAGCTGGTATTTTTCATCGTGAACTGCAATTAACCTAACCAACGCATAATCTCCTGTTTCCAAGCTAATGCCTTTCATCGGTAATATGCTTGAAATATTCTTATTCGGGGGAGTTAACATAAATGCAGTTTTTACTATATCCTTATTTAATTTATTATTATACCGATTAACTTGCTGAATAAACTGCCATTTTAAATTTTTACCCGTGAAACTTATAGGAGTAATGGCAGTTTTTTCTAACTTTTTGAGTAAATTCTCTCCAAACTGTTGCGCTTCAGAAATAGCAGTTTGTTGATTCAAAATTACTTTGATTTTTTCTCGCACCTCGTTAAAAGGCTGTATACCTGCGGGTTGATATTTTTTGATTCGCAAAACAATGGCGATATTCGGATTAATGTTAATAACCGAACTATTATTTCCTTGCAAAACATCTTGGCTAAACGTAGCAGCAATGATTTTTGGAACTTTACTCAATTTTTCTTTTCCCCCATCCCTATCGAAAAAACCTGTGGAATGTATCGTTAAATTCAATTTCTTTGCTGCGATTGCTAAAGAATCAGGATGGATATAAGTTAAATTGGCTAAGCTAGCTCTATTTTCCAGGAAGGTCTTTTCATCCTTAGAAGAAAGTTGGACATATTCAATACTAGCTTGTTCTGGTTGGCTAAAGATTTGTTTATTTTTCAGATAATAAGCGAAAATTTTGGAATCCTGCGGCATGAATTGTTGGTGTAAAAATCTTGAATGAGGAATAATAAGATATGCAAAATCCCTTTTTTGATGCGTATATTTTACGTAATTGTTGATATCGAGAGGTAAAGCAAATGCGCTTTGTGTAATCCCTTGCTGCACCTGGTTAATGAGCAGTGTCTTTTTTATGTCCATTAAAAACTGAAGTTTGGTATAATTTACAGCATGTAACACATCATAAAATTGTTCAACAGAAAAACGACCTGCTAATTGAAATGCTGGAATTTGTAATAAAACAGAATCTATTGAAGCCTGACTAATGCGATATTTGGATTGTAACGCTGCTTGAAATAAAACTTGTTTGGTTTCCCACTCCTGTAAAGTTTGTTGTCTTAATTGTTCAATCATTTCTTCATTATTAGAAAAATTTTTCCCCAGGCGATCCCGAGCTTCTTGATAAGCACGTTGATATGCCTTATCAAAATCTCTCTGCAGTAACATTTGACCCGCAATCTTAGCAACTACTTTATTATTTCTTCCTGCATTAAGTTCTAAATAGCCGTGGATTCCCCATAGAGCAAAAACAATAATTAATAATCCGATTACTGTGCTGGTTATCCAGCCTTGCGTTCTATCACGAATGGATTGCAACATATTAAGGAAACTTTAGTTTAAATCAATATAAAAAGCTTTTTAACGAAAAAAATAAACTCTAGTGAGAACATTTTATTATTCTAACTTTAATTTACATTTACAATTAATATTTAAAATTTTAGAGGACTGGCGGAGTGGACGGGACTCGAACCCGCGACCCCCGGCGTGACAGGCCGGTATTCTAACCAACTGAACTACCACTCCCGCAATATATTATGGTGGGTGCTGTAGGGATCGAACCTACGACCCTCGCCTTGTAAGGGCGATGCTCTACCAACTGAGCTAAGCACCCTGTTGAAAGGGACGTCATTCTAAACTTATTTGCAAGATATTGCTACCCTTTTTGCACAGCGTCTTTTAATGCCTTCCCTGCTTTAAACGCTACAACATTGCTTGCCTTAATATGTAAAGATTCTCCTGTCTTAGGATTACGTCCAGTACGTGCTTTACGATGACGAACACAAAGTGTAGCAAATCCAACTAAGCTAACATCTTCTCCCTTACATAAAGCTGTAGTGATAGAGTCTAAAATTTTTTCTAAAGTCTTTCCTGCAACATTTTTTGGAACTTGGGCAGCTTCCACAATAACGTCAACTAAATCTGATTTGTTCATATACCCTCACAACGGTAAAAATTAAGGCACATACCTTTAAATTGAATTTTAAGCGTCTTGCTATAGATTATAAGTGAACTGTTTATATCAATAGCGTGAATCCTCTGTCAAGGGAATAAGAGATATAGCTTCACTTAAATTTTTTTCAGTATTGCTGCTCAATTTGCAATCTACGACAGGCAACGCACTTGGGTGCTTCAGCGACCTTGACAGAAACTTCATTGCTGTAAGTATCTAACGAGTATTTGTAGTAGGATTAATTTTTGCTTGATTTTTTTTATCAATTAGCTTGATAGGTACAATCATTTTTTTTTCTCGCTTCTTTTTAGCATTAGACTTAACTGAAGCTTTTTCTGGATGTTGTAAAGCAATATCCAGCACTTGATCTATCCAACGAACGGGATGAATAATTAAACCTTCTTTGATATTTTTTGGAATTTCTTTGAGATCCCGTTTGTTCTCTTCAGGGATAATAACTTCACGTATCCCCCCACGATGAGCTGCAAGTAATTTTTCTTTTAAACCACCAATTGGCAAAACTTCACCACGTAAAGTTATTTCTCCTGTCATCGCGACATCAGCTCGTACAGGTACTTTAGTAATTGCAGAAACCAATGCTGTACACATACCTATCCCAGCACTAGGGCCGTCTTTGGGCGTTGCACCTTCAGGAACATGAACATGGATATCCTTTTTTTCATAAAAGTGAATAGGAATACCTAAGATTTCAGCACGACTTCGCACCACTGTTAAAGCAGCTTGGATAGACTCCTGCATCACTTCGCCCAGATGGCCTGTATAACTTGTTTTTCCTTTTCCAGGCACTACTGCCGCTTCAATAGTTAATAAATCACCGCCAACTTCTGTCCAAGCCAAACCACTTACTTGACCTACTTGATCATGCTGCTCAACTAATCCGTAACGATACCGCCTTACGCCAAGATATTTTTCTAAGTTATGACTAGTCACAGTAATTGATTTTACACTAGGCTTACGCGCAATTTCTGTAACAACTTTCCGACAAGTTTTAGCAATTTCACGTTCAAGACTACGAACACCTGCTTCACGAGTATAATAACGAATAATGTCCTGCAATGCGCTTTCAGCCAAAATTAATTCTTTATTTTTTGCTGTAATTTTTAAACCATTCTGAATAAGTTGTTTAGGTAATAAGTGTTGTTTAGCAATGTTAATTTTTTCATCTTCGGTGTAACCAGGTATACGAATAACTTCCATGCGATCTAACAAAGCTGGAGGAATATTCAAAGTATTTGCCGTGGCTATAAATAAAACTTCAGATAAGTCATAACTTACTTCAAGATAATGATCATCGAAAGCGTGGTTTTGTTCAGGATCTAATACTTCAAGTAATGCTGCTGCTGGGTCCCCCCTAAAATCCATTGCCATTTTATCGATTTCATCAAGCATAAATAGAGGATTCTTGACCCCTACCTTAGCCATTTTTTGCATAATTCGACCAGGCATAGAACCAATATAGGTACGACGATGGCCTCTAATTTCTGCTTCATCGCGTACACCACCCAAGGACATACGTACAAATTCACGTCCTATGGCCTCAGCAATAGATTGTCCTAAGGATGTTTTTCCAACACCAGGTGGACCTACTAAGCATAAAATTGGACCCTTTAATTTTTTAACCCGTTGATGAACTGCCAAAAACTCAATAATCCGCTCTTTGACTTTTTCCAAACCATAATGCGCTTCTTGTAGTACTTTTTGCGCTTTGTCTAAATCGTAACGTACCTTGCTGCGTTTATTCCAAGGAAGAGATAAAATCCAATCTAAATAATTTCGACTTACTGTCGCTTCAGCCGCCATAGGAGACATTGATTTTAATTTATTTAGTTCAGCGATTGATTTATCCTTCACCTCTTTAGGCATTTTTGCTTTTTCGATACGTTTTGCAAGATCATCTAGCTCATTCGTAACGCCTTGAGACTCGCCCAGTTCCTTTTGAATCGCTTTAACCTGTTCATTTAAATAATATTCTCGTTGACTTCTTTCCATTTGCTTTTTAACACGTCCGCGAATACGCTTTTGTATTTGCAATAGATCAATTTCACTTTCAAGGAAAGCTAATAATCGTTCTAAACGTTTTTTTAATGGAAAAATTTCGAGTATTTCTTGTTTTTCTTGAATTCTAAGTGCCAAGTGTGCCGCAATCATATCGGCCAACCGGCCAGGGTTATCAATGCTCGATAAGGTACTTAAAATTTCTAGAGGGATTTTCTTATTTAACTTAACGTATTGTTCGAATTGACTTAAAATTGTTCGTGTTAGAACCTCAATCTCTTGATCAGGCTCAACTGAAGGTATACCTACGATTTCAATATCTGCGGCAATATAATCTTTCTCTTGGAAAAATTGCTTAACTTTACCTCGTTGAGAACCTTCAACCAATACTTTAACAGTGCCATCTTTCAACTCTAGCAATTGTAAAATGGTAGCTATCGTTCCAACTTGATAAAAATCTTCAATAGTAGGGCTATCTTCAGCTGGGTTTTTTTGTGCAATAAGCAGAACTTTTTTCTCCGCACTGGATTCAGCCATCGCGGCTTCTAAAGCTTTAATTGACTGCTTTCTACCTACAAATAGCGGTATTACCATATGAGGATAAACTACAACATCTCTTAAAGGGAGCAGCGGAAGCTTCTCTGAAAGTTTAGAAGTTGCTGTCCCGCCGCCCATTAGTTGCTTTGCCATAAATTCAACCTTTGAAAGATTTACTCGCTACCCGCCGCTATTTCTTTATTATCTAATTCAATTTCTTTTTCTTGTTTGTAAATCACCAAGGGTTTTGCTCCCTTGCTAACGGTGCTTGCTTCAATAACAATTTTATTTACATTCTGCATAGAAGGCAATTCATACATTGTATCTAATAAAACACTTTCTAAGATTGCACGTAAACCTCTTGCGCCTGTTTTACGTTCTAGAGCTCTTCTAGCCACCATTTGTAAAGCGTCTTCACGAAATTCTAAATCAACGTTGTCCATTTTAAATAATTTGAAATATTGTTTGATCAATGCGTTCTTAGGTTCCTTTAAGATTTGAATTAGCATTTTTTCATCAAGTTCTTCTAAAGTTGCAATAACAGGTAAACGTCCGATTAGCTCGGGTATAATTCCATATTTAATTAAATCTTCTGATTCAAGCCGATTTAACAACGTTGTTAAACTCCTTTTATCCCCTTTGCTGCGTACATCAGCAGAAAATCCAATTCCAGTTTTCTCGGTACGTTCACGAATAATTTTTTCTAGACCGGAGAAAGTACCACCACAAATAAATAAAATATTAGTAGTATCTATCTGTACTGTCTCTTGATTAGGATGCTTACGTCCCCCTTGCAGAGGCACAGAAGCAACAGTACCTTCAAGTAATTTAAGTAATCCTTGTTGAACACCTTCACCTGAAACATCTCGAGTAATAGAGGGGTTTTCGGCGCGACGACTAATTTTATCAATTTCATCGATATATATAATTCCTAGCTGAGCCTTTTCAATGTTTCCATTAGCAGCTTGTAATAACTTTTGTAAGATATTTTCTACATCATCACCTACATAACCCGCTTCGGTTAAGGTTGTTGCATCCGCAATAGCAAAAGGTAAATTGAAAAATCGCGCTAAAGTTTTTGCTAATAATGTTTTACCGCTCCCAGTAGGACCTATAAGCAACACATTACTCTTACTAAGTTCGGTATCATCTTTGACGTTCAGCGGATGAAGGCGCGCCTTTTTAATTAATTCTAGCCGCTTATAATGGTTGTAAGCAGCTACAGATAATATTTTCTTAGCAAATTCTTGGCCTATAACAAATTCGTTAAATACATCATGAATCTCTGTAGGCTTAGGAATGGACATACCGCCTTCTTGGCGCGGAACTTCCTGTTGAAACTCTTCTTGCAAAATATCACTACATAGCTGCACGCATTCATTACAAATAAAAATAGAAGGGCCTGCAATTAACTTTGGCACTTCATCCTGACTTTTACCGCAAAATGAACAGTGAAGAGGCCCCGAGGTTTTATCGTTTATGGAACTACTCATATTTTATTACCTCAACAAACTATTATTCATATATTGATATTTAAACAAAATTTTAAAAACTTTCGAATAACTAACTACTTAATCAACTGATGAAACAGCTAAAGATTCTTTGGTTTTCCCAGTTTCCGCACGCATTGTTAAAACTGCGTCGATTAAGCCATAATCTATGGCTTGCTGCGCTCCCATGAAATTATCCCGATCGGTATCACGTAAAATCTGCTCCGTATTTTTTCCTGTATGTTTGGCCATAATATTGTTAATTCTTTCTCTAACTAACAACATTTCACGGGTATGGATTTCAATATCCGTTGCTTGCCCCTGATAGCCGCCTAAAGGTTGATGAATCATCATCCGCGCATGTGGTAAACAATGGCGTTTTCCTTTTGTCCCACCGCAAAGCAACAAAGCTGCTGCGCTGGCCGCTTGGCCAATACACATCGTACTCACATCGGGTTTGATAAATTGCATGGTATCGTAAATAGCTAATCCAGATGTCACCACGCCTCCTGGTGAATTAATATAAAGCGAAATATCTTTGTCAGGATTTTCAGACTCTAAAAAAAGCATTTGCGCAATAATTAAATTGGCCATGTGATCTTCAATAGGGCCCACAACAAAGATAATGCGATCTTTTAATAAACGAGAATAAATATCATAAGCCCTTTCTCCTCGGCCGGTTTGCTCAACGACCATAGGGACTAACAATGAATTCGTTACTTCCTTTGATAAACTGCGTAAATACATAATTACTCTCTAAATATAAAAATAAATTTTTTGATTATTGCTAAGATATAACATATTCGTTATTTAAAAAACTAAAACTAATTAGCCAATTAAACTGCTACTCCATCAGTATTGTCCACACCACCACTTTTCTTTGTGAGATTCATAATTTCCGAATACTCAGCTAGTTTTTCGGTGTATTCTACTTCTTCTAATAATTTATCAATTACTTGCTCTTCCAAAACCGAAGAACGAATGTTCATCATCATGTTTTTGTCTTTATACAACTTATCCCGCACCATTTGATCAAATTGAAAAGCTCCTACTAGTTTATCAATATGTTGTTGAACTCGAGATTCGTCAACATGCAGATGATGCTTTTCAATAAGTGCATTGAATAACAATCCAAGCGTAACTCGTCGATAGGCCATTTTCATTAAATCTGCTTTTTCAATTTCTGATAAGCTAATTCTTTCATTATTTTGTTGTTTTTGCTGCCTAAACACATCTTGCTCTAAACGATTAAACTCTTGGTTAAGCGCTCCCTGTGGCAACTCATTAATAGCATGCATAGTAACTAACTTATCTATGACTTGAGTTTTTAATTTTTCACGTAAAATTCTATTTAACTCTATCTGCATGTGTTCTCTAACTTGACCTTTTAAAGCTTCGATAGTGCCCTCTTTAATATCAAGCCGTTTTGCAAAAGCATTATCTAATTCAGGTAATTTTGCTTTTGCAACTTTTTTTACTTTTATTGTTGCTGAGTTACCTTGTTCAGATCCTTGTTCTTTAGGGAGAGAAACTGATAAAGTGTCTCCAGCCACGCTAGAAAGCAATGCTGAAAAACCTTCGGGAATTTTATCTTCCTCAAGAACCCATTGTAAATCTCTACGCGTTTTCTCTTCTGCATCGGCAAAAACTATGTCAAAGCTCACCCGATCGCCATAACAAGCTTTATCAGGTACTTCAATCCACTCAGCATATTGCTTACGCATTTGCTCTAACACCTTAACTATATCTTCCTCGGTTATATTTACTTTAAGTCTTTCTAAGCTAGCACCTTTTAATGTAGGCACCTCTACTTGCGGATAAATTTCAAAGCTTGCTGTATAAGTAAGATCTGCCCCCGGCTCTGCTTTTATGGACTCAATATGGGGATGTCCTACTGGATTTAAAGTCTCTTGCTCTAAAGCAGTAGACAAACTAATCTGTAAAGATTTTTCGATGACCTCTTGCCAAATACTACTTCCATAAAGCTTCTCAATATGGCTTGGCGGCACTTTTCCAGCCCGAAACCCATCCAAACGGGTCTTTTTAGCCAATTCAAGAATATGTAGCTTCTTTCTCTCTTCTAACTGGCTGATAGGCACTGTGACACTTAGACGTCGAGTAAAGTTGTCAACGCTTTCTACCGAAACTTGCATTTCATTCATAAATTTTAAGGCTCTTATCGTTGTAAATCCTAGGGGGCCATGCTGGTGCGAAAGGAGAGACTCGAACTCTCAAGGGTTACCCCACTGGAACCTAAATCCAGCGCGTCTACCAATTTCGCCACTTTCGCAAAGGTCGTTAATTATACAGGTATCTTATCATGAAAAAAATCAATCTAGTGAATTTGTCAGCCAACTAGCTGCTTGCTTGGCAAAATAGGTCAAAATACCATCAGCTCCAGCGCGTTTCATAGCGACAAGACCCTCCAAAATACTCTCACGCTCATTTAAATAGCCTTGCATAATAGCAGCTTTTTGCATGGCATATTCACCACTAACCTGGTAAATAAAAGTAGGTACCCCAAAATGCTGCTTGATGCGATAAAGAATATCCAAATAGGGCATGCCTGGCTTTACCATGACTATATCTGCTCCTTCAGCAAGGTCTAATGCTACCTCTTGTAGAGCCTCATTGCTATTTGCAGGGTCCATTTGGTAGGTTTTTTTGTCAGCGGTCTTTAATTGCCCAACAGTTCCTATCGCATCACGAAAGGGCCCATAAAAATGAGAAGCGTATTTAGCAGAATAGGCTATGATTTGAGTATTTTGATAGCCCTTTTCCTCTAGCGCCTTACGAATCCAGCCAATTCTACCATCCATCATATCAGAAGGGGCAATAGCATCCACACCCGCTTGAGCATAGCAAAGCGCTTGTTTAACCAATATCTCTATTGATTCATCATTTAAAATAACACCCCGTTCAGATAAAATACCATCATGACCATGTGATGTGTAAGGATCAAGAGCAATATCTGCGATGATCCCCATTTCTGGAAAATTTTTCTTTAATTCTCTTATCGCATGAGGGATTAAGCCTTCTGGATTATAAGCCTCACAAGCATCCCGGGTTTTATCTTTTGCAGGAATAACTGGAAATAATGCAATAGCGGGGAGTTTCAACTGTTGTAAAACACTGACTTCATCCAATAAATAATCTAAGGTAAGCCGCTCTATCCCAGGCATCGTTACTATATTCTGCTTTTGACTTTCCCCAGGCAGCAGAAATACTGGGTAAATTAAATCATCACAGCTAAGTCTAGTTTCGCGTATTAGGCGCCGGCTAAATTGATTCTCTCTTAGGCGACGTAAGCGCGTATGAGGAAACTGACGCATAAAGTACCTACCTATTAAATTGTTCTATATTTTGCAGCACTTTAACTGATTAAATTACATATTTAAACAATACTCAACACCGTACTTGTATTGTTTGATTTATTTTTGTTAGAATCATCCGCCCTACTCATGAGAGTAGTCATTGCATTTTGAGAGCTTCGGAGCTTCCCAGTTATGAAAACATTGATGGCCAAACCCGGCCTTATTGAACAAAAATGGCTTTTGATTGACGCCTCAGGTAAAACCTTGGGTAACCTGGCTACTAAAATAGCTCATATTTTGCGCGGAAAACATAAGCCAGAATTCACACCTCATGTTGATACTGGGGATTATATTGTTGTTATTAATGCTGAAAAAGTGACTGTAACCGGCACGAAGGCTAAAAATAAATTATATGAGCGCTATACTGGCTATCCTGGTGGACTAAAATCTATTTCTTTTGAAAAGTTGCAAAAAAGCTTTCCTGCTCGAATTATTGAAAAAGCTGTTAAAGGCATGCTCCCTAAAAATCCTTTAGGTTATGCCATGATAAGTAAACTTAAAGTCTATGCTGGTTCTGCACATCCTCATAGCGCTCAAAACCCAAAACCAACTAGCATTGATAGGTTATAAATTATGGCATTAGAACAGAATTATGGTACAGGTCGCCGCAAAACAGCGACCGCTAGAGTATTCCTTAGAAAGGGAACTGGTATTATCCGAGTAAATGGTCGTACTTTAGAAAATTATTTTGGACGTGAAACAGCCCAAATGGTTGTGAACCAGCCACTAGAAGTTGTTGATCAAATGGGTAAATTTGATATAACAGTAACAGTTTCTGGTGGAGGGAGCAGCGGTCAAGCAGGTGCTGTCCGACATGGGATAAGTCGAGCCTTAATAGGTTATGACGAATCAACCACTATAAACACCGATGATGATGCTGGTAACGATGTTTCATTTCGTCGGTTATTACGCCGTGCCGGTTTGGTTACTCGAGATGCAAGAAAAGTTGAACGGAAAAAAGTCGGTCGACATAAAGCGCGTAAGGGAACTCAATATTCTAAACGATAATCATCGTGTATTATTTATTGTGGTGTTTTTAGAAACCATGCATATCAATAATTAGTTATATACTTTTTAACGACGAAAAAAAATGGAAGAAGATCGTCGCCATTTATTGGCTATTATAATAACTATCATGGCTGGATTTGGTATAGCCGCAAGCACTATACCTTTTTTAGCATCATTACAGCCAACTATAGAAACACTCGCACAAGCGACTGGTTCCGTGGAAGTTGATCTAACTCATCTGGCACCAGGTGAATCCATGGTGGTTGCTTGGCAAAATAAGCCTATTTGGATTATCCGACGAACCCAAGCAATGTTAGATAATCTTTCTAATATTCATTCTTTATTGCGCGATCCAGATTCTTCAACAGAACAACAACCCATTTATGCGCGTAATGAATATCGCTCTCTTAATCCTGAATATTTGATACTTATTGGCTTATGCACCCATTTAGGTTGCTCTCCGCAATTTAAACCCTCACCAGGAGAGTTAAATAGCAAATGGCCCGGTGGTTTATATTGTCCGTGTCATGGTTCTAAATTTGATCTTGCAGGACGGGTTATGAAAGGAGTTCCTGCACCCATTAACCTCAAAATTCCTCCCTATCGATTCATAAACGTGCATACTGTCGTGATAGGCGAAAATCCAAATTTAGTGTAATAAAAAAATTCATTTGCTCACAGCAACTGAAAATTTAGCGAGATTTTGCAAATAAACATCTTAGGCATCTAAAACAATCTTGGGGATTGATAATTGCGCAGCGCAGACAAAAATTTAACTCCTAAAAATATAATCAATTGGGTGTCAGAACGTTTTCCAATCAATGAATACATACACCAGCATTTAACGCATTACTATTTACCGAAAAATCTTAATTTTTGGTATTTTTTTGGTTCTTTAAGCCTGTTTACTTTTTTTTTGCAAATTTTGACCGGCATATGGTTAACCCTCTTTTACACCCCAACGCCTGAAGGAGCATTTGCTTCAATCGAAATGATGATGCGAGATATACCTTATGGATGGTTATTCCGCTATCTACATTCTACTGGGGCTTCTGCTTTTTTTCTAATAATTTACGCACACATCTTTCGCAGCCTTTTATATGGATCCTATAAAAAACCTAGGGAACTAGTTTGGTTGTTAGGTGTATGTCTTTATATTATTTTATTACTAGAGGCGTTCCTTGGCTATTTACTACCCTGGGGACAAACCTCCTATTGGGCAAGCCAAATTGGCACTTCATTGCTAGATTCAATTCCCAAAATTGGCCCAACGCTTACGCTTTGGATACGAGGTAATAACACTGTATCAGGGGAAACTTTACATCGTTTTTTCGCCTTCCATGTGATCGCTATCCCTTTAATTTTGGTTTTTTTAATTCGGCTACATCTTACTGCTTTACATAAAGTTGGCTGTAATAATCCTGAAGGAATTTCTGTATTGGCAAAACCAAACTTACATAATAAATCGCTTCATAAACTCCCTTTTCACCCATATTACTCAGTCAAAGAATTGCATGCTTTGCTAATTTTTCTGCTTATTTTTTCCATTATCGTATTTTTTGTTCCCGAAATGCATGGGTATTTCCTTGAAGCAAATAATTTCATACCTGCAAACCCTTTATTGACTCCTAGTCATATCGAACCAATATGGTATTTGGCGCCTTTTTATGGTGTATTATGCATTATCCCTAATAAGTCATTAGGCATTTTAATTATGCTAGGAGTTATTTGCGTACCATTTGTGTTGCCTTGGCTTGACCGCAGCCCGGTTCGATCGATGCGCTATAGAGGTTATTATTCTCGTTGTGCTTTAGCAATTTTTATACTAAGTTTTAGCTTGCTCAGTTATATGAGTACAACCATACTTAATCCTAATAAGATACTTCTCTTACAAGTTTTATTGATAAACTATTTTCTTTTTTTTCTCTTCATGCCCTTTTATACAAAATATGAAAAAAATAAACCGCTACCCAAATCTATATGTGGAAAATAAGTATATTTTTTCTATTTATCATTCTATTTTTTTTCATGGTTACAAGTCCTTTTGAAAATGAACTATTAATATCCTCAATTCGACCATCTGAATTGGCTTCCTTGCAACGTGGGGCAAAATATTTTATGAATTATTGCTCAGGGTGTCATTCACTACAATATATGCGTTATAATCGACTTGGAATTGATCTGAAAATTGACGATAAGTTTAACTCAGCCACCCAACCACGATTAAAAGAAAATCTTATTTTTACTCAGGCTAAAACTAGCGATACAATAAAATCAAACTTACATGAAAAAGAAAGTTTATTATGGTTTGGAAAGCTCCCTCCAGACCTTTCGTTGAGTATTCGGGCAAGAAGTGCTGATTGGGTGTATAATTACTTACTTAGCTTTTATTTGGATGATACAAGGCCTTTTGGAGTTAACAATAGTTTCATTAAAAACACCGCAATGCCGGATCCATTAGCGACAATACGTATGGATACCAATACTTATCATAACGTAAATAATAATACTAACGATCGGTTATCCCTAAAAATTAGTAATCATGCAATATATTCACATTCTAATAAAAACAGATCAAAAGTCCCTACATTAGAAGAAGTAGTTACTGATTTAGTTAATTTTTTAGCTTATATAGCTGAGCCTACAAAAAATAATCGTCAATCATTAGGTAAAAAAGTATGCGGATTCTTGGTGTTATTAACCTTTTTTGTTTCTATTTTAAAAAAACAAATCTGGCGAAGTATAGAAAAAATAAACACTTTTCACAAACCATGAAAAATGTTTTAAATTATTAATATGGAGAACCTTTTATATGGCACAACCTGCCGGTAAACGTTCAACTATGAGTTTATATGCAAATATCAATGATCCTTATAGCCATAGGGTACGTATTGTTTTGGCTGAAAAAGGAATTAGTGCAGAAATTATAGAAGTATCACCTACAGACTTACCTGAGGGTTTGTTACAACACAATCCCTATGGCACTGTACCTACTATTATTGATCGAGATCTCGTCCTTTATGAAACAAATATTATCACCGAATACTTGGATGAGCGCTTTCCACATCCTCCTTTGTTACCGGTTTATCCGGTAGCTCGCGCCAAAAGTCGACAAATGATCTATCGAATTGAACGAGATTGGTACCCTTTATTACAACAAATTGAAAACGCATTAAATAATGCTAAAGTAACCAAACCTACAGAATCTATGCATGCCGCTCAAAAGAAATTAGAAAGTAGTTTAGCTAGTCTAGCCCCTATATTTGCTGGTAAATCATTTTTCTTGAGTGATGAATTTACTTTAATAGATTGTTGCATGGCGCCGTTATTATGGCGTTTACACCGTTTAGATATTAAACTAGCGCCTATGCCAAGTGCTATCAAAGAATATGAAGAGCGCTTATTTAAACGCCCCTCATTTAAAGCTACTTTAAATGAGGTCGAATTTGGAGTAAAAATTTAAAATGATGACCTCAAATCGTTCCTATTTATTGCGTGCATTTTATGATTGGATTATCGATAATCAATTAACACCGTATATTCTTTTAGATACTGAATTGCCGCATGTAGAAGTCCCAAAACAATGTATTAAAGATGGAAAAATTACTTTAAATATATCTACTGATGCCATATTAAATTTAAAAATAGATACGCAAGCTATACAATTTGAAGCTAGTTTTAATGGTCAATCGATGCTTATTTACGCACCTATTCAAGCGGTATTAGCCATCTATACACGAGAAAATGGTCAAGGAATGGTATTTACACAAGAAGAAAGCGGTGATGAGGGTGGAAGCCCTACCCCACCTAGAGTTCGACCAGGAACAAAACCCAAGCTTTCTATTGTTAAATAGCATGCCCTCATCAATCATAATTGGATGGAGAGAATGGGTATCTTTACCTGAATTAGGAATTCCTCGTTTGAAAACCAAGGTAGATACTGGCGCACGAACCTCAGCTTTACATGCTTGTTGTGTAGAAGTTATTGAAAAAACTCACCTACAAAAGCAAGTATGTTTTATCATACATCCTCAACCAAAACGTTTTCCAGAAAAATCTATTAAATGTATTGCTGATTTAATCGATATACGTGAAATTACCGATTCTGGTGGCCATAAGGAAAATCGATGTGTTATTCAAACCTCTGTAGTTCTCGGCACAATAAGCTGGCCTATCGAAATTACTTTGACAAGTAGAGACAATATGCGTTTTAGGATGCTGCTAGGTCGAACGGCTTTAGAACAACGTTTTATCGTTGATCCCACACATTCTTATTTATACAGTAAAAAAACTATAATCCCATGAAAATTGCAATTTTATCTCGCCGTCCAAAACTATATTCTACGCGTCGTTTGGAGGAAGAAGCTAAGAAAAGAGGGCACCAGGTTAAAATTATTGATACGCTGCGATGTTACATGAACATCACCACACAAAATCCATATATACATTATAAAGGAAAGATCCTTGATAAATTCGATGCAATAATTCCAAGAATTGGAGCTTCAATCACCTTTTATGGCGCTGCATTGGTCAGACAATTTGAAATGATGGGTGTATTTGTTGCGAATAATTCAATTTCTATTACTAGAGCTCAAGATAAACTCCGTTCCTTACAAATTTTATCTCGAAAAGGAGTAGGTTTACCTATTACTGGTTTCGCTTATTCTCCTGATGACATTCAGGATCTAATCAGCATGGTAGGTGGTCCGCCTTTAGTCATTAAAATTTTAGAAGGGACACAAGGGATTGGAGTGGTACTCGCTGAAACTCAGCAAGCGGCTATTAGTGTTATTGAAGCTTTCTTAGATTTACAAGCCCATATTATGGTTCAAGAATATATCAAAGAGGCTAAAGCGGCAGATATTCGTTGTTTTGTAGTTAATGGCAAAGTCATTGCAGCTATGGAGCGGCAAGCAAAATTAGGTGAATTTCGTTCCAATATCCATCGTGGAGGAACTGTGCGACTCGCTAAATTAACAGCTGAAGAACGAGCAACGGCGGTTCGAGCCGCTAAAGTTATTGGTCTCAATATTGCTGGAGTTGATCTGTTACGATCAAACAGAGGCCCTTTGGTAATGGAAGTAAATTCTTCACCTGGCTTAGAGGGAATAGAAAAGGCCACGCAAAAAAATGTAGCTGAAATCATTATTAAATCTATCGAAAAAAGATCCAATAAACATTAATCTTTAATAACATAATATAGTCACAGCAATTGTATTATTGGCCAATACCACAAAGAAAATTATGAATTAACAGCAACACGGACAAAAATTCCGATACAAGAGCATAGTTGACTCTGAAATGTTGTCATCGTATAAATCTAGGTATGATTAGCACCGAAAACCCATACTCTCCCCTCGCTGACCGCTTACGTCCTCGTCATTTAGATGATTTTTTCGGCCAAACTCATTTACTAGGCCCACAAAAAGCTTTACGCCAAGCTATTCTACAAGGCCAATTGCACTCTATGATTTTATGGGGGCCACCAGGAACAGGAAAAACCACTTTAGCCAAGCTAATCGCAAATCACATACTCGCTCGATTTGAGTCATTATCTGCATTACAAGCGGGGGTTAAGGAAATCCGTCAAATTGCAGAGCGTACTCAAGCTGCGCTTCATCTTCAGTCACCACAAAAAACTTTGTTATTTATTGATGAGATCCATCGTTTTAACAAAGCACAACAAGATGCATTATTACCTTTTGTAGAATCCGGTCTATTTATATTAATTGGTGCTACTACAGAAAACCCCTCATTTGAACTTAATAATGCTTTACTCTCACGAACACGTGTGTATGTGTTAAAAAAATTGACTCTAGAGGAAATTACACAAGTCATCGATCGTGCACTAATCAACGATATCGATGGATTAGGTAAAAAGAATTTAACGATAGCCTCAGCAGTTAAAAAACAATTAGCGGCTATCGCTGATGGTGATGCGCGCCAAGTTTTAAATCTTTTAGAAATTGCCAGTGATTTAGCAGAAAATAATATCATTGATATGAGCACATTACAGACAGTCACACAAACTAATTTACGTCGTTTCGATAAAGGTGGCGAGATTTTTCATGATCAGATTTCTGCTTTACATAAGTCAGTACGGGGATCGGATCCAGATGCTGCACTTTATTGGCTTGCTCGTATGCTCGATGGAGGCTGTGATCCTTTATATATTGCACGGCGTATACTCCGCATGGCAAGTGAAGATATTGGCAATGCTGATCCACGAGGTTTACAATTAGCCTTAGGGGCATGGGAAGTTCAAGAACGATTAGGTAGTCCAGAAGGAGAACTTGCTTTAGCGCAAGCCATTGTTTATCTGGCCTGCACAGCAAAAAGTAATGCCGTTTATACTGCTTTTAATGCCGCTATGAAAGATGCTCAAGAAAAAGGTACTCTTGAAGTGCCTTTACATTTGCGCAATGCCCCCACTCAATTAATGCGTAAATTACAATATGGAAAAAAATATCGTTATGCCCATGACGAACCCAATGCTTATGCCGATGGAGAAAACTACTTTCCTGAAGAATTAAAGGATCGACAATATTATTTTCCTGTTCCTCGAGGTTTGGAACTTAAAATTGCAGAAAAACTTGCACTATTAAAAAAATCAGAAAAAATATAACAAGTGCTTTTAATTTTAAGTTTGTTTTTCTAACCAAGCTTTAACAACAATATAATTTATCTTACCACTACCTAATAAGGGCATACTATCCATAAAATATAATCTTCTCGGTAAACTTAATTCAGATAATCCCTTTTCTCTAAATGTTTTAATAAGCAAAGGCCGAGTGGCAAGTTTATAATCTGTGATTAAAACAAGTTGTTCTCCTTTTTTAGCATCTGGAACACTGAGTATTGCATGGTGTTTATCAGGCCATATTTCATAAATTACATTTTCTATGGCTGTTAAAGAAACCATTTCTCCGCTAATTTTTGCAAAGCGTTTGGCTCTATCTTT
This sequence comes from Rickettsiella endosymbiont of Rhagonycha lignosa, assembly GCF_964031165.1. NCBI lineage: Bacteria > Pseudomonadati > Pseudomonadota > Gammaproteobacteria > Legionellales > Coxiellaceae > Rickettsiella > Rickettsiella endosymbiont of Rhagonycha lignosa. The sequence continues at coordinate 1,492,022 of NZ_OZ035011.1, forward strand.
TATAGTCAGATACCCTTCTGCATCGACTTCAACAATATCTCCCGTATCATACCATCCATGGCTGGGGGGAATAATTTCACCTATCTGCTCCTTACTTAAGTAACCTAACATCACATTAGGACCGGATATTAATAAACGTCCTCCTTGTTTAATTTCAGGAACCGGTTCAATTTCATAACGAATACCTGGTAAAAAATTTCCTACTGTACCTGGTTTGTTTTGCATCGGCGTATTAACACAAATAACTGGTGACGCTTCAGTTACACCATAACCTTCAAAAATACGAATTCCAAATTTTTCCATCCATAATTTACGTGTTTTTTCTTTTAATTTTTCTGCACCAGCAAAAACATAACGTATGCTATAAAAATCATAAGGATGCGCATACCGACCATAGCCTGCTAAAAAAGTATCTGCTCCAAACATAATAGTCGCATTACATTCATAAATCATATTAGGAACTTTACGATAATGTAGGGGAGAAGGATAAATAAAAGCTTTTATTCCATGGTAGATAGGTAAAATGATGCATGCGGTTAATCCAAAAGCATGAAATAATGGTAATGAACTAAAGAAAATATCTCGCTGATTAAAATCCACTTGTGTCGTCATTTGCGCAAGATTAGCTTGTATATTTTTATGACTAAGAACTACTCCTTTAGGTTCACCTTCTGATCCAGAAGTAAATAAAATAACTGCTGGATCTTGTGGATTAGTTCCTTTTTTTAATTTTTTAAAATAATAATATTGCGGAAATCGACTAAAAAAACTTGCGCGTAATTTGTCTTTCCAATTAATTTCTTCTTTTAAATCTTCTAAATAAATAATTTGGATAGATTTTTCGTTTAAGCGGTTAATAACTTGGAACAGATTAGCAACTTCAATAAATTTTCTGGAAGTAAGTATACATTTTACTTGTGCAACTTTACAGGCAGAATCTATTTGCAGAGGACCTGCAGTATAATTTAGCAAAGCAGGGATTCTACCAAACGCTTGCAACGCAAAAAAACTAACCACTGCACTCGTCATATTAGGCAACAAAAGCCCCACCGTCTCCTGATAGTTGGTGTAACGGCAAATATAAGGACCTAAAATAAAACATCGTGTTATTAATTGATTATAATTAATAGCTACTCGTGTAATATCTTCTAATATTTTTGTAGGCCCTTTATGAATTTCTTTCGCTTCTAATAAAGATTGAAAAAGAGTTTTATTATAATCTGTGCTTCGAAATAACATCTCTACCATCATGTCATAAAGTTGATTACTAATAACTTGTCTTCTTTTTCGACTACTCATATTAGGATCAACAATAAACTTTCTGGGGGGCAAAATTGAAATATAAATTTTTGGAAACCAACGTATTTGGACTTTACCTCGTAAACGGGAGAAAGGAGTATATTGCGCCCCTTGTAAACGGATAGGCAGTAAATTAACTTTGGCATGATCAGCAATCAATCCCGGACCTTCATAAAGTTTCATTAGCGCACCGGTTGTGGTAATTCTTCCTTCCGGAAAAATCACACATTTTTGTCCTTTTTTTACCTCTTTGATTAAAGTCTTGATTGCTAATGGATTTAATGGGTCTAATTCAAATACTTTAGAAAAATATAAAAAAGGTCGTATCCACCAAATTCGTGATGTAAAACTATTAATCGCGAACAGAAGCTCATCAGGTAAAAATGCATAAAGTAAAACAACATCTAAAAAAGAAGTGTGATTTGCAACAATAACGACACTTTCACCTGCTTGTTTATAATTCTCAAAGCCACTTAACTTAACATCATAAAGACATCTTAATATCTTTCGTAAAAGAGGTTTAATCAATCCTTGGGGTATAAGTCTTGTTGCATAAATAGCCAATCCGGTATTAATGATCCCTAATAATAAAAAAATCTGTATGACACTCAAATCAATTTTAAGTAAAAAAACAATAATGATGCTGGAGATAACAATAAATATTGAATTAATTATATTATTAGCGGCAATTGTTCTTGCGCGATGTTCAGTAGCAGTATCTGTTTGAATTAAGGTATATAAAGGCACAGCATAAACGCCACCACTCACAGAAAGTCCAAACAAATCTATGCATATTCTCCAATGAGTTAATGAATTAAAAAAACCTGAAAAATTAGTCAGTTTTTCAGAGTTATGGAGTAAATGGTTGGAAGCAAAATAAAGATCAATAATAAAAATACTCATCAGCCAGAGACTCATGGGTATCCATTTCATACTTATTCTATCTTTCAATAAACGATTACAAACTAATGAACCACAAGCAACACCCACGGTAAAAATAATTAAAAAAAGTGTCACTACACTAGCATCAGCTTGCAGAATATTCTTAGTAAAACTAGGAAACTGAGTTAGAAACGTAGCGCCAATTAACCAAAACCAAGAAATTGCGAGTATTCCTAAGAAAACCTTTTTTTCAGTTTTTACTTGCTTAATTATCTGTAATGAGGCTTTAATAAAATGCAAGTTTAACTTTAAATTCGGGTTGGCTTTATCAGTAACCGGAATGTAAAAACTGGCAAACAAACCCAGCCCCGCAATAGAGATTATGACTATTGAAATCTCTCTTAGATCAGTATGATTAGCAATTAACAATCCACCTAAGATAGTTCCAATCAAGATCGCAATAAACGTGCTAGCCTCTACTAATGCATTGCCGGCGATTAACTGATTTTTTTCTAAAAGATCAGGTAAAATAGCATATTTTATAGGTCCAAAAAAAGTTGAATGCATGCCCATAATAAATAATACTAACATCAATAAACTTACTGAATGAAGATAAAACCCTAAGCTTGCCAATAACATAAATAAGCATTCGAAGCCTTTAATTATTATTGTTAAGTATCTTTTGCTTAGTTTATCGGCCAATTGCCCTGCAAATGCTGAAAAAAGGAAAAAAGGTAAAATAAATAATCCAGCCGCTAAGGTTACTGAAAGCTGTTGCAACAATAGAGATTGCGTGATGAGTTGGTAAGTAATTAAAATAATTAGCGCGTTTTTAAAGACATTATCATTAAATGCGCCCAAAAATTGAACTAATAACAAAGGTAAAAATCGTCGATTTTTTAGTAAAGAAAACTGAGTGAATACGGGCATAAACCCTCTCATGAGGCCTATTAACGCCTCTTCTAAAAAAAATTTTACTAGTATAACATACGAAACATGCTTATTTTTAAATCTATTTTTCTAAAGCTGAAGAGATTTTAATTCAAGTTAACAAAATTAACTCCCCACCAAAAACTAAATAAAATAACTTATGTTTATTGAATGCAAGCTTTAGCTGTAATGAATAGACCAGTTGATATTAATCGATTGCGCAGGTATTATCCTTACCCGCAGTTGGTGCAAGTTTTTGCTTTATAGAGTGACTTAAGCCAACTCTAACGTAAGTTGATGGGTTACGGGGTATAGCGCAGTCTGGTAGCGCGCCTGCTTTGGGAGCAGGATGTCGGGGGTTCGAATCCCTCTACCCCGACCAAATTTTTTGTAGTTATACTTAATTTTAATCATTAAAACCAATGATTTATTATATCAATTAAGTAAGATGGATATCTTGATATTATTTTTAGCCTTACTAAAACACTCAAGGATACAACAACTTACATAAGCATATTATAGAAATTTAGTTTTAGATTTTTAAGAAACAGGCCTTGTTATTTAAACTTTTATTATAAGATAATAATTTTCAGGAAAGCGCCTGTAGCTCATCTGGATAGAGCATCGGCCTTCTAAGCCGAGGGTAGCAGGTTCGAGTCCTGCCAGGCGCACCAATTCCTAATGAATTCTTATGTTTAATGGTGGACGTAGCTCAGTTGGTAGAGCCCCGGATTGTGATTCCGGTTGTCGTGGGTTCGATCCCCATCGTTCACCCCATTTTTCAAGGGTTGTCCTGCCGAGTGTACCAATTTTGTACCAGTCACATGACCCGCGGTTTCTTTTAGACGATCAAATTCGAGTGAGTCGCTATGCTCACGAAAAATTTCGGCCATCGTGTCACCGAAATTTGTTCGCATTACGCGACTATCATTAGGTCGCGACCGTCCGGCGTCCGACGCGCACTCATCCCCTAGCGGGATTCCTGCCCGCGTCTCCCATTAAGTGCGCATAGCGTTGTACCGTTTCGTAAGAAGACCAACCGCTCCTGTCTCTGTAGCTAGTATAAGGGTTACATTACATGCCAAGATGCCCAGGTATGACGTAAATCATACCAACGAAAGTTGCTTAGTCCTGCACGCTTTAAAGCCTTACGCCACGCAGCGGTAGCTCAGGCTGTTATGCTTTGAGGAATGACTTTATTGATTATAATTCTCATATTATCCATTATTATCTATGTGTTTTAAGTGATAGTTAAAAATTAACACAGGTATATTTGAAGGATTACAAGATGATTTTTGGAATTAAAAAAATTTATCATTCTATAAATTATTTAAATAATATTTAATTCTCTAATAAAAAATTAAGCTCAAAAAATCCTTAAACTTTTTTAGGTAGCTCTAATTACTTCTTTGTAAATGATAGATTAGCTTTGTTCTACTGCTATTTATTCATTTTTTGGATATTATCATTTGATACTTGTAATTTCTCTACTATCTCTTTTAGGGCGGAAAATCCATTCATGGATGCTGGAAATCCACAATAGGGAATTAAGTGCATCAGAAGGTTTTTTATATCTTTTTCATTACATACTTTTTCATCCAATATTGATCTTAATATTATTTTTACTTTCTCTTGACAACCCAAACTTACCTGCATCGATAAAGAAATAAATTTTTCATTTCTTGATGTTAAAAATATTTTTTTATCTTTTTTTAAATCAATAATATTCTTAATGTTCTTAATCATCTCTTCATTATAGTTTAACATTGCTAAAACTGAACATAAAGCGTTGGTTCCTTTTTCTTTAGGTATTGCACCACATAATTCTCCTGTCTTTCTTAAAAGAAATATAGTTGTGTCTATATCTCCTCCTGTATGAAAAAAACCCTTAAGATGTATTTCAGCCTGCTCTTCTTTTTTAAGCGCCATTAAGGATGAAATTGTTATCAAACTTTTTTCATTCAAAGTTAATCCAGGCATATTCCAAAAATAACCATACCCGATTTCTAAGACTGTTCTGGAAAAATTATTATCTAATTTTCCCAGCCGATTGAAAAGTTGAGCACTAGTTTTTCTTCCATAAAGATGCTTAACTATATTTTTTCCAGATCTTAGCATATATGTTAATGTTAATTTTTTATTCGAAATGAAATTCAACATTAAATTAATTAATGTTAGATTGTAGTAAAATTTATTTCCTATTACATAGAGAAAAAGAAGATAAAGCAGAATTATTAAGATCCTTAGGCAGATCACCATGTCGCTTTACTGATTCCTTTAAACGCTCAGTACAAGCTAGTTTTCTTAGATTATTTATAATTTCTAATTCTTCCTTTGGGGCTTCTTTCAATAAAGGAAATTTATGATATAAGCTAATTTGGCGTTGCAATGCCTTACATAACTCTTGCAGATTCCCTGTTCTATTATTTACTATGTGATATTCTGTATCGTATTCAACAGCAATTCCTTGACTAATCATTTCGAGTTGATGAATTGACTTTTCTACTTCTAAAGCCATTTCATCACCTTCCGTAAGAGATTCAGCGCTCTTTCTTTCTTCTAAAATTCTTTTAACAGATACCGCTCGGTTAACGATCATTAAACGAGTAAGCATACAAGGCCCCAAAAAATCTAATAATGTAAAAAGACCGGACGTATGATATGGTACTCCAATTCTTAAATGCGGAAGGAAAATAGTTGTCGTATCCGGATATTGCCACACAACTTGTTTGCATTTAAGTGCCAATTCAACCCCAGCCCCGATAAGGGATCGGTCAATAATAGCTTTTGTCGGCACTAAATCCAAATTACCAAGTGTTTGTGATAAAAGTACAAAAGGGCTGTTATCATGCAAAGGATCAAGATCATCTGGTAACATAAGCTCTGGTAAGTAAGAGCCCGCGCATGCTATATCTTTACTTGCTATATCAAATTCTATAATAAGCTCTTTTATATTAGAACTGTTATAAACACCTTTTTTGAAATCTTCCAAAAACTTCGTTGCTTCCTTTACGATCTTTAAAGTTAAAGTGTTCTTTTTATAGGGATTGCTAAAAATTAATTTTGCTGCTCCTCCTATGAATTTTATATCAACTTTTCCTGCCCCATACCCTATAATATTTTTTGTAGTTGTTGAAAAAAATCTCGATATACCTATATACATTTGTAATTATCCTTAATAATAAATAATATTTTTTTAAAAAAAAATTAAATAATTTTTATACTTAAAATTATAAAACAATATAGTACATTTTCAAATACAAATTATAGTATTTTCTTTATAAAATCATCTACATTTAGAAATAAAAACTACGGGGTATCTAAAATGTTTCAACACCAAAAAGCTTTATTAATTTTACGATTAGCGCCCCCGCCCTTTTAACAATGAGGGGGCTCCTCTGCTATAATTCGATTATCGAGTAAAAATATCAGCGATGCTCACTACTGGTAAGCCCCTAATACTTTCTTAAAGCAATAAAAAATTTGGTACTGCTAGCAGTTTGAGGCAACAAACATCTGCGCCTTTTGATGCTAAGTGAGAAATGGTATCTTTGTCCTAAGTTAAATTCCAAGTACCAAAACTTTACCAGGACGTGATAGAATGCGCCTAAATTAAGGTGGCTTTGTGTAAGATTTTAGCTAAGCAAAGTATCGTAGGACATTGATTTATAACATTTTTTTACATTCGATGCCGAATTGTCGTGGGTTCGATCCCCATCGTTCACCCCATTTTTTGGGCCGTTAGCTCAGCTGGTAGAGCAGTAGACTCTTAATCTATTGGTCGATGGTTCGATCCCATCACGGCCCACCATCAGAAAAAATCTTTTAAATATTTTTAGCGCCTAATCTTTTACCTATAAATACGAATTATCCCCATTAATTCGATAAATTCTTCTAACTTGTTTATCTATTTTTTTTCACTAAAATAAAAATATATTATTTTATCCAAGGAGATTTTTATGCCTCTTATTAAAGGGAAAGCCGCCAAGACTTCTAAAGGATTTTCAACTAATGTGAAAAAAGAGATTAAAGCTGGAAAGCCTCAAAAACAAGCCGTGGCAATTGCTTATAGCATGGCCCGAAAAAAAATGGGTAAAACTAAAAAATAATAGTGCGTTTTCAAACAGCAAAATCATTTAGAAAATAATTCTTATGAAATAAACAGGTCTGTTTTTTATCACGCTAAAAGCTCCTCCAGATATTCGCCAATAATACCTAAGCTGCACGATTGCATAAACTAAAAATAAAATAACCTCTCAGGACCTTCAAATAAAATGGTTTTGCTAATCATAGTCTCATAAAGAAATGCAATAAAAGCTATAATTAATCTCAAATAACTAGCCAGTTTAATTAGAATAATTGTAAAGAAGTTAATCCTTTTTTCCAAAATTTTAAATAACTTTATTTAGCTTTTTCAACAAAACACATATCTTTTTATGGAACTTCCCTTTTGGGGCCGAAAGTCCAATATCGATGAATTAAGAAATTCCAAAATAAAATAACTCCAGATACTAAAATTTGACTTATAATATAAGCATAATAAGTTAACAAAATTTTCATTAAAGAAAAATTAAGAAGAAGTCCGAACAAGGAATTTAATGTAAATCTAACTAAAGATTTCTTATGAGATAGACTACTTTTAAAAGTAAAATAATGATTCAAAGTATAATTAATTAACGCCCCGGCAATATAACCTAAAGTAGAAGCTAAAATTGGTTTTATAAAGAGAAACTCAACAAAACTTATTAAAATTGAAAATTGAATTAATGCTGATAGTGCGCCTACAATAAAAAAAAATGAAAATTGTTTAGTAATAGCTTTCATAAATTCGTAATAAATAGGCAAATAACACGTATTTGACATAGTAAATAAAGATGAGTTCCCTGTTTTTCTATCTTAATATCTTTAATATAACCTTCCTAATTTAAGGTGCATTTAATCATTAATTACAAAAATAATTTCTTTCCTTAAGAAATTGAATATCTCGTAAAGGAGGATTTGGGTAATTAACTTATTGGTTTCAGCAGTCAGACTTAATCCTGTAACAATTTTTACTGATGATCTTAAAAATTCATTTTATTTATAATACCCTGCTATAATTGCCAAAACAAAATAAAAAAAGCCTATCACCACAAAACTTACTATGAAGTGACCACCTACTTGCATTGATTCTGCTTGTATGAAAGTACCTGCTATAATTCCGAGCAAATTTCCTAATTTTAATGCCGTGTTTCCGAGACCTACTGCTTTTACTCTATTACTATCACTAATATCATTTAATAAAAAACTAAATAGAATTATTGCTATAACGCCTAAACTTAATCCCCAAAGTATACTTAGGCCAAAAGCAGGATACAACTTAGTAATAAAGGCAAACCCCCATTGTGATAATCCGCTTAAGAGTAAAGCTATAATAAGTAATATTTTTGCCCAGCCATGCCAACTGAATTGTTTGTCGATAGTTTTTCCTAAAGTTAATGTCATCAAAGACATCGACAAAGCCATGCTCGCATAGATCAATCCTAATGTTAAATTATTAGCATGTAATTGTTGTGCTACATATAAAGCAAAAAAAGGTGTTGACATCCAGCGAGCAATTTGCGTACTACATATTAATAGAAGTAATAGGTTTTTACTGGGCTCAGGAAGAAAAAAATTTTTTTGTGTTTTTTTTACTAAAGAAGGTATCGATTGAGCAGAATTTTCTTGAAGATAATTAGCTAAAATAAGCGTAAGTAATAAACACACGCAACCTGCCGTAATAAAAATCGATAAATACCCATAATAATGGGAAATAAGTCCACCACATACCGGACCCACAATACTTCCCATGGCTGTGGCTGCTTGTAGACGCCCAACTATTTGACTATGTGTATTAGTTGGTGCTATTGAGAGTGACCATGCTTGAGCAGCTGTAGAAAATCCGGCTAAACCACCTTGTAATAATCTGATAGCAAGAATAGCCCAAGGATTAGAAAAAAAAAACAAACTCCATTGAGTAGCAGCCAAAACCAACCCTGCTCGTAATATCATTTTTTTATAACCAACTCGTTCTCCTATTTTTATCCATAATAACGTGGTGAAAATCATTGTTAATAATGGCGCCATATAAATAGCTCCACTCCAATACTGCAGTGCACGAGGATTGAGAATATGCACAGAAGATATTATAAGCGGCCAATAAGGATCGCTCATATCAAGTGCTAAAATAATAATAAATTGAGCAAAAATAACCAGACGTGCCTGTGCGTGCCAAGCACCAACTCTCTCTTGCATCAGTTAAGCAGCTAAAGGATTCGATATATAAGAAAATATACCTTCACGAACATATTGTTTTTCCAAACGCATACGAAACAATGCTTTCACAGGCCAATCAGCTTTTAATATAGCATGATATTCTTCTTCCCATCGAACTAAATCGACGCGTTTTTTTAAAATGTCGAATCTTTCTTCTGTTTTATTTCGAATTATTGTCCAAAAATTTTTTTCTTCGCATTGAAAGTGCGCAGATAATAGTAACACCAATTCTCCTAAATGCAGCTGATATACTGTATGTAATAATTGATTTCTCACCGTTATTTTATTATCTGTTACAAAAGGAGGAGATAAACGATCAGTTAAAGTAAGGTCATGCGAGTTTAAGCTATCTGCAAATATTTCTATTCCATCAAAATCTCTGGCAATAAAACGTTTAATATTTCCATTTTGAAAAATGGCTAAAGTATTTTGCTGATGACCTTCCAAAGCTATGCCATATACTAAATAAAGATCTAAATAGCTTCCAAGTACTAGATCGACGTATTGATTAAAATAGTTTAATGCCCCTTCGTAGTCCAAACACCCAGCTAATTTTATGAGCTCTATAAATAAGCTACTATTACTCTCCAATGACTTTTCAAATAAAGCAGAAACAACAACTGCAATTTCTTCATTAGAAAGATAATTAATAACATTTTCTCGAAAAATTACCGTGAAATGTCGTGCCTTGTCGTTGTCGACAGCGTTTAAATAGAGTCCGCAAACCTCGGGTAAAATTGCAAGTCTTTCCGATATATGAGGTTCTTTAATTAAAATATTTTTCATAATGTGCGTAATTTTAGGGGTATTTTTAATAGAATTAACTGATAGTGCCCTAAAAACCCCACTCGCGTAAATTCCAATTGGTAATTTGATATAGGGCGCATACCAATTTTCAATGGGAGCCAACGTACGAAAAGAAGAAGTTGGACTCGCACTTATTCCTACGTTATCGAACAAAATAATATCATTACTTATAATATGATCAGCAAATAAATTTCTTACAATATTTGCAGCTTGCCAAGGATGAACTGGAAAAGGGATGTAATCTTCTTGGTTTAAATTATTTTTCTTTAGTTCATTAATCCAGGAATTCCATGCATTAGGATAGTACTCAGAAAACCATTCGGTAAAAACAAATTTTGAGTGCGTTGTTTCCATGCACATTGATTTTTTACGTACCGCGGCTAATAAAATAAATACTTTTGGTCTGAATTCAGTTGTATATCTAAGAATATCATCAGTAGAAAACCCTACCTTTGTTTTAGCAAAAGGGTGATAAGGATGACCGTTAAAAGATAATTGTTCAAATTTGAAAGAATGATCTAATAAATTCTTATTTTTTTCTGAAAGTTCAGTAAAGTAATTTTTGTGAGTCTCTGAATAAAACGGAAATAACTCCGTTCTTAACTTATCTTTTTGTCGAGTAATTAAAATTGTATTTTGAATATGATTATTAACTTCTTTAGTAACTTTTTCCCATTGTTCTAAATCAAATAGTGTATCTAACTCTGTTTTAACTATTTCAAGTAAGTGAATAGGATCGGTAATTAGTTCCGTTATGTTTTTTTTTCTGTCAATCAAATAAACTTTCTCAAATTCAGTAAAACGAAACAAAGAATTTAACTTTACTTGACTAACACAGATAGATGCATTTAAGCGAGGAAGCTTAAAAATTAGATTTCCAGCCTGATAAAAATTTTCTAAAACACGTTCACGCAAAAAGGCAATCAAAAGTTGGCGTAAAGATTGTCTGTTAACTTCTGAAAGATAACAACTTAAAGAAAAATTATTTTTACTTAGATAATTCTTATTTTTTTCAACAAAGTTCCTTTTAAAACTTTCTTCTACTAGCTTCATATTTTACATCCCTACCAATTTTGAATTAAACAAGATTAAGATATAGTCTGTTTGCTATAGTCGCTATTATTCATAATTTTAGAATTGAGTCAAGAATTCCAGTTGAACTATTTTTTTTATTACCTTTAATATATGCTTTAGATTATTTCATGATAAGTAGAAATTAATTATGTCAACGTTTTTTCTATTTCTGCTATTGCTATTATGCATTTTATTCATTCTATTTAATTTTAGAAAAACTAGTTTAGTAACTGGATCAGTTTTAATTACAAGTTATATTCTTATAGGTAATGGCTTTTTCCCTGCTTATTTATTACACAACTTACAATTACCTTATAGTCAAACTTCACCCATCAACTGGAAAAAAACGAATATTATTATTTTATTAGGTGCAGGAACCAGTAAGGATCCAAGATCAAATGAAATAAAACCCAGCATATTATCATTTTCAAGAATTTTGCAAACTGCAATCATTTATCGTGAATGTAAAAATACAAATGCAAGCTGTCATATTCTAATAAGTGGTGGCGACCCGTTGAATAATGGAAAATCAGAAGCAAAAACCTATCAAGAAAATTTATTATCTTTAGGAATCAAGTCAAAAGATATTCTATTGGAGACTCAAAGTAAAAATACTTTTCAAAATGCTAGATTTTCAAGCTATCTTTTAAAAAAACATTATAATGCACGGATTTTACTAGTTAGCTCTGGATTAGTTTTGAAACGCGCACTCTTATATTTTTCTTTTTTTAACATTTATCCTAAACCCGTCGCTTCAGATTTTATTACTATCCCTGTGGCTAAATATCCATTAGGATATAATTTTGCAATGAATGATTTTGCAATTCATGAATATATAGGAATACTTCGTTTTTATATTTACAATTTTTTAGGCTGGAATAAATAACAATTTCAACAGAAATTAACAACTCAATTATTTTTCTATGTGCCTAGATTCATATGCTTTTCGTAAACCTTGTAAAACTAAATCCGAAATAAGTGTATCGAATAAACCGGTATCTTCATAAAGCTGTGCAAAACCACCTGTGCCAATTACCTTAACAACTTCACCACAAAAAACTTCTTTTTTAAATCCTAAAATAATTTCTTTAAGTGCTCCTAAATGCCCATAATAAAGACCACTTTGTATACTTTCGCGCGTTGTTCTGCCCATATACCTTGTTGGAGCCTCTATATCCACAGCCATCAATTTAGCAGTATTATTTTTTAAGGCTTCCATGCAAAGTCTTAAACCAGGTAAAATAGCGCCGCCCAAATAATTTCGATCCTTGGTAATAGCACATAAAGTCGTAGCTGTACCCATATCTACAACAATCAATGCCTTTTCAGGAAAAATAGCAATCGCTCCTATGGCATTGGCTATCCTATCAGCCCCAACCTCATTTGGATTTTTACAACGGATATTTAAACCCGTTTTAACGCCGGGCTGTAAGATAAAATAATCAGCATCTTTAAAATATTGGAAAAAACTATGTCGCACCGTATAATCGTAATTTGGAACCACAGAAGAGATCGCAACCGCTTTGATTTTCAAAGGGTCTAGCTTATTGTATTTAAGTATATTTATTAAAAAAATTCCGAATTGGTCGGCTGTCCCCAATAAAGGAGTAGCATAGCGAAAACGCAAAATAAGCTTATCTTTGGAGAAGACTCCACATAACATATGTGTATTACCTACATCCAAACATAACAACATAATTGACCTAATATTTATAAATAGACACACTATACTTAAAAAGCCTGGCCAATGACAATGTCTTCAAACAAAAACTCTACTTTTGATACAGAAAAAATTGTTAAAATTATAAAGCTCGATCTAAATGAAAACCCTCTTGGCGCTAGCCCTTTTGCAATCGTTGCGGGGCAACAGGCTATGCTTAAATGCCATCGCTATCCAGATAGTCATGGACTTTATTTAAAGAAATCTTTGTCTACCCATTTAGGTATTCTCGCTGAAAATATTACACTAGGTAATGGCTCAGAAAACTTATTGGAACTTATTGTCAAAAAGATCTTAGGACCTTTAGATTCAGCTGTTATCCCAAATTTTTGCTTTACAGGGATTTCAAAAATCTTAAAATCCGCAAGTATTACTTTTAAAATAGCTAAAAATTCGCATTCATATCTCTCCGCTGTAAGCTTGCTAGAAGCCATTGAACCCATGACCAAAATAGTTTTCATCGTTAACCCTAACAACCCCACTGGCAACTATATAAATAGATTAGAGCTGCAATATCTGCTGAAACATCTTCCTGAAAATATATTCGTAGTTATAGATGAGGCCTATGCTGAATACGTTGAAACCGAAGACTATCCTAATAGCATTCAATTCTTAGCACAGTATCCTAATTTAATCATCCTTAGGACCTTTTCCAAGTTCTATGGCTTAGCAGGTTTGAGGCTAGGATATGCTATAAGTGAACTAAAGATAGCCAGTATGCTGAATCATAGTTCTTTACCTTTTAGAATTAACGCGATTGTACTAGCCGCAGCAGAAGCTAGTCTCAAAGATCAAGCTCATATTAATTTAACCCATTTGTTGAATAGAAAAGGGTACTTCCAACTTCTCCAAGGCTTACAAAATTTAGGCTTAGAAGTTTTACCTTCTTTTGCAAACTTTCTATGTGTAAATTTGAAATCACCGAGTTTACCTATCAGTCAACTGCTTTTGTCGCAAGGAGTATCCGTAAGACCGTTACATGACTATGGTTTACCGAGTTTTCTACGCGTTTCTATCGGTACATATACGCAAAATAAATCCTTTTTGAGCATATTGGAAAAAATACTAGTTAAATCTAGCATAGAATAAGGCAATGCTATCTAGATAAGCATTTTTCATTTAAAATACATTTAGGACAATTAAAAAAATAAACTTTAGGATAACAATAATGAGGGCACTTACCCTATTTCTTTATGAGGCTGTCATGCATCCTAGTATGGTAGGCGCATTATTTCCTAGCTCAAAAAAACTTGCTAATCGTTTAACTCAACAAATATCAAATAATTCTGGATTAGTAGTCGAACTGGGAGCTGGGACAGGGGCTATAACAGCTGCTTTAATAAACCAAAAAGGGCTCTTTCGTCAGCTTATCGTAATTGAACGATCTGCAAAACTTTCTAATCTTTTAATGCAACGCTTTCCGGAATTAAGAATTATCCAAGGAGATGCATGTCAGTTACGTAAGTTAATTAATCAATCTACCTCTGCACCTATACAAACTATCGTTTCGAGTTTGCCCTTACGCACTTTATCACCTTCTATTGTAGAAAAAATTGGTATTCAAATTAATCATGTTTTAATAAAAGGCGGATTATATATTCAATATACCTACAGTTTATGGGGAAAACCTTTATGCCCTGCTCCGCAATTAAAATTGGTCCATCAACAATGGGTATGGCAAAATTTGCCTCCGGCACGTATTGACGTATTTAGACACGAATGAACACTAACTTCTCTATTGCAATAACTTGTAGTGAAATTTGTTTATTATCTGCAGCAAAAGAGTTAGCAAAAAATAACTCCTTACCCTATATAGATTATCTTGAAAGTAAAAAATTTGATTATCTATTAACTTTGAGTCCAACTGGCCTATGTTTAGAGGATGTCAAAAAAAAACTCGGCTTTTTAAAAATTGATTTTCTTCAAGGAAAACTAGCTTATCGGCTAAACCATCTTCAAAATCAAAAGCAATTGTTGGCTAGAGCAATTGGATTAAAACCTAATTTTAAACCGGTAGTTTTAGACGCGACAGCAGGACTTGGATGCGATAGTTTTGTTTTAGCGCAGTTAGGTTGTCCCATCACTTTGTTAGAACGTTCACCGATAATTTTTCTTTTATTGGAGGATGCTCTAAAACGCGCTTCAATTCACCCAAAATTTCTATCCTTATCGGTGCAACTAATAAAAATCGAGGCACTTATTTACTTAAAGCAAATAACTTCCAATATTCATTTATCTCCTGAAATTATTTACCTAGACCCAATGTTTCCTCATTCTACTAAATCTGCTTTAGTAAAAAAGGAAATGCGCTTTCTTCGACACCTTGTAGGGGAAGATAATGATGCCCCTAATTTACTGAAATTAGCACTCACCTGTGCAAAGCGACGTGTTATAGTAAAAAGACCTCGATTATCTAGTTATTTAGCACAAATAAAACCCCATCATAGTATATTCGGTAAACAACACCGTTTTGATGTATATTTAACTCACTTTTCTAACTAACCATTGCCGGTCTTAAACAACGATTTAGATTTACGGTATTCTCTAATAGATTAACTTTAAATAACCCACGCGAACATGAATCACTATAGCTTCTTTGCCTAGCAGTTTGGGTTGTCACTTCATCAATATTTTCTAAGTTACTATTTTCATTAGCAGACGAAATATTCTCTAGTGAAATTCCAGATCTTATAAATGGCGTATCATTTTCAGATACAACTAAATTTCCCGATGATGGTATTAATACTTCGAGACTTGCCTCTTGTGTTTCTAAACTTTCAACCAATGATATTGACAACTCTTTATTAATCTCAATAAGTTGTTCGCTTTGGACAAAATATTCCATTACCCTTTCAACTTGTGTAGTTTTACTTTCAAGATTGTAGGCAAATAAATACCACGATGCGATAGCTAATGCACCTAATGCCGTGCCTACAATTAATAAGATTGGGAAAAAAGCGGGTACTGCACTTGAAGCAACAACTGCAGCATATATAGCAGTTATAGGTCCCCACATAACCAGCCGAAAAACTAAACTACCAGTGCCTAAGCGTTTAATAATAGTCATGAATCGATTTAAACCTTTTTTAATATTAGTCCAAAGGGGTTGTTCATCACTAAAACGACGTAACATCCGATCATAATCTTCTTGTAATATTTGTTTGTTTCCTCTTTCATCTACTAATACTTTTATCTTATTTTCCAAGTCATCAAACCTTTTTTCATGGGCTTTCTTTGCCTTAACTGCCAAATAAATTCCATAACTAACACCTATTAATAAAGTTACTGCTGTAATAATTGCAGTTACTACTAAGTCTATGGGTGTAAAACTGGTCAAAGCGACTGTCGATGGACACAACGCATAGGTAAGAATGACTTTTGTTGCATCGAAGAATACCCACCCCAAAAATAAAGGTAAAAAACAACCCTCAAGAAAACCCAAACAAATGGCATGGTATTTGCTATAACGCCGATTTTTAATCACCGCTTGTAATTTTTGCATTAAAAATGAATTTTTTAATTCTACAGGTGAACTGGCAGCTTTTCTTTCTTGAAATTTTAAAAATACAATTTGTTTAGTTAAAAGAACTAATTTCTTTTCAAGCATATCTTTATGTTGTGTTTCTATTGTCTCCTTTTTCATATTTTGGTTGAGGTTGAATGTTTGATTGGTCTTGATAAGATTAATAATTAGCAACAAAGGTAAAGCAATACACAAGCTTATGCCCAAGGGAATAACTGAAATCAGCGCAACCGTAACAACTGGAGCCATTGGAATAAAATAAAAAATAAACAGCAAAATCCAGTAAATAAAGCTAGCCTGAGCTAAGGCAGAAAAAATACTGGAGATAATTCTTTTATATCTTTTATCGCGCTTTATTTCGTTTAAAGTGGTTTCAGAGTTTGCTGCTATTAAAGGGGATACATGATTAAAAAAAATTTTTGCATAATTTTCGGACAAGCCAATAGTCCGATTATTATTCTCATCTTTAATTTTAACAATATTTAATCCTATTTCATGATTTAATAATTGACAAAGTTGTTCTGGAATTATTTTAAGTATCTCCTGTTTAGAATATTTTTTAAACAATTCAATTAAATCATTAATTTGCTTTTTTTCCTCTTTAGAGGCAAATAAACGACGTTTAATGCATGCAGTTTGTGGAATATCATCAGGAATAAAATGAGCTGCCGTTATTAAATTTTGATCAGTGATTGGATGGCCAGGATTTTTCTTATATTGATCAATTTTACTCATTTCCTTTTTAATTTCTTCATTAAATAACTTAGATATTTGATAAAAATAATAATAATTACTGTTTCGTTCTGCTTCACGCAATTTACAATATTCAATTACATAAATGTTTATAAAGCTGCCTAATACACCAAAACCTACCAATCCGCCATCGATGAATCCTACAAATTTACTGTTATTAATGGCATCAAAAAACTTAAAATCTTTATCACATGCACTTTCAATCAAACTTACATTTATAGAAGGTGTAGCTACCAGTTCATCTAAAGAGCAGAGACAACTATTAAAAACAGGAATTTTTGTTTTAGGGCTCACTAACCAACTTGGATCTTTTTTTAATAACGATTTTTCCCCTTCTGAGTTCGGACCCGATAAACTTCTTTGTCTTTCTAACCTTCTAGGAATACTAGAACCATTTCCACCAAGTTCGGATGTTGTTTTTACTCCCTGATTATGTTTTCTTTCAATGGGAAATTGATCGACCATAAGAGCTCCTTTTGGAATTTAGTGGATTACAATAGCCAATTTTTAAATATTTTTTTTAGTTTAGTATATATTATTTTTTAAATTTAATTATCATAATTTGAAAAATTAAAATTTTTTATCCGATTAAATACAGCCCAATCTTTTTTTAATAGTCAATTTCGATTAGACTTTGCTTAATATGAAATCTTTTTTGAAATGGGCAGGAAACAAACATCGAATTCTCGATAAACTTAAATTCTATTTACCTAAAACGGATCGTTTAGTCGAACCTTTTTTAGGTTCTGCTACCGTCTTTCTTAACACTTCATATCCTACTTATGTATTAGGTGACAGCAATCTTGATTTAATTCAGTTATATAAATATTTGCAACAAGAAGGTCAGTTTTTTATCGATTATTGTCGATTTTTTTTTCATGATAATTTTAATACTGCCGAGGAATTCTATCGTTTACGTCGTCTATTTAATGATTGTAAAGAACATCGTAAAAGAGCTGCTTTATTATTATATTTAAATAAACATTGCTTCAATGGATTGGCTCGATTTAATCGAAAAGGGGAATTTAATACTCCTTTTAGTTATTATAAAACTCCCTATTTTCCTGAGAAGGAAATGCAATATTTTTATGTGCATGCAAAAAGAGCGGAATTTATTCATGGAGATTTTTTGTCTACACTAGCACATGTAAAGCAAGGAGATGTAATATATTGCGATCCTCCTTATGTTGGATTATCTAAAACTGCAAATTTTACACAATATACGTCTGAAGGATTTAGTCATACCCAACATATTTGCCTAGCAAGCGCTGCAAGAAATTTGGCCGCAAATGGGATTCGAGTGATAATTTCCAATCATGATACAGAATTTACTCGTGAAATTTATACAGGCGCAACAATTATTTCATTAATAGTGCAACGCAACATTAGCAGTAAAGGATCAGAACGAAAAAAAGCTAAAGAACTATTGGCTATTTTTTCCTAACTTTTTTTTCTAGCGTTTAAATAAAATATTTTTTTCTTCAATAGAATAATTTATTTATCTCTAAATTCAATCCGAATTGGACTACCGATAATTTTCAACGTCTTGCGATAAAAATTTTCAAGATAACGCCGATAAGATTCCGGTAAAAAACTAGCATGTTGTCCATGGATGAGGATTACTGGGGGATTATACCCTCTTGGATGAGCATAGCGTAATTTAACACTTCGTCCGCGACTCAAAGGAGGCTGATGTGCGCTTACCGCTTGCTCTAATAAACGGGTTAAGCGTGACGTAGATAGAGTTTGCGTTGCAGACCGATAGGCTTGTTGGATTAATGCGAATAAATTACCAACACCCGTTCCATGAAGAGCTGAAATAAAAATAAGTTTTGCGAATGGTACAAATTGTAAACGCCGATCCAAATCTTTTTTGACTTGCGCTCTTTGTTCGTTAGACAAGCCATCCCATTTATTTACAGCAATGATAAGCGCTCTTCCACTTTCCAGAATGTATCCTAAAAGATGCAAATCTTGTTCACTTATGCCTTTCTGTGCATCAATCACCAATAAAACTACATTACTTGCCTCAATGGCCTGCAAACTTTTAATTACAGAAAATTTTTCTATCTCTTGTACTGTTTTTGATTTTCGACGAATGCCTGCGGTATCAATGAAAGTATATAATTTACCCCGATATTCTACATCGTTTGCAATACTATCACGAGTGGTCCCCGGCTGATCAAAAACAATAGCTCGATCTTCTCCTAAAATCCTATTTAATAAGGTTGATTTACCTACATTAGGTTTTCCTATGATAGATACCTTTATTCTTGGAACAACATCTTCTTCTAAAAGCGCATGTTCCATGGTTAAAGTTTCAATATTAAGGAAATGACTTAATACTTTTTCCATTAATTCTTGAATCCCTTGACCATGAATTGCAGAAATATTTGCAAGTGATCTCGTATGAAAACCTAATGGTGAAAACTCACTTTGTAATAAAGCAGGATCTAAGTCTTCACTTTTATTAATCACTAGTGTAATTTTCTTATTTAGCCGACGTAAAAGTTGTGCTAATTGCTGATCCAATACTGATAGACCTTCCCTTCCATTAACTAAAAATAGAACATGATCGGCCTCAGTAATGGCACGTTGAGTTTGCTGTTCCATAAGAAAAGCAATATCTTTTTCTTTACTTCCAGTTAAACCTCCCGTATCCACTATGATATAGGGTTGATTTCCTACAACCCCTTTGCCATAAAGTCGATCTCGAGTTAAACCAGGAGTATCTGCAACTAAAGCATGTCGAGTTTTAGTCAAGCAATTAAATAAACTCGACTTTCCTACATTGGGTCGCCCTACAAGAACAATACTAGGCAAAGCAGAAGTGGTCATACAGGCAAGCTTGTATGCGTCCAAGCAGATAAACCACCTTCCCTAGTTAAGATACATACCATCGGATAATCTACGACTGGATCTGCTATAATACTGGCATTTTCATGAACAAGATCCCTTGCTAAGAGATGGCCATCTGATTGAGCAAGCCAATGAATATAGCCTTCTTGGTCACCTATAATTAAACTATTGCCATATAAAGCCGGAGCGGTTAAACCTCGATGTTTTAATACCTTTTGCTGCCAAAGCAATTCACCCGTGGAACGATTGAAGGCCCATACAACGCCATCAGTATCTGTTATATACAAGCTATTTCCTATTGTAAGACCCGAATAACTTGAAAAACTTCTTTGCCATAAAATTCGTCCAGACCGTAAAGAAACTGCTGCTAGTTGGCCTTGATAAGTCACTACGTAAACTACATCGCAAGATAATATTGGATCCACAGCTATATCAATTAATTGATCGGCGGCAGTCACCCCTTGTGGAAACGCAATATTTCGCTCCCATAGTAAACTACCGTTCCTTAGATTCAGCGCGGCTAATTTACCATCTGAAAAACCAACTATAACCCTATTATCTATAATTTGTGGTGCGCTACTTGGTCTTAGGATTAACATAGGTGAACCATGCTCATAAGACCATAATAATTCACCGTTTTGTAAGTCTAATGCCAATACTTGCCCATCTACCGTTTTAACAATAACTTGACCTTGTCCGGTAGTGGGAGGAGCTAATATTTGATTAGGCAAGATTGCTTGCCATAAGACATCTCCTGTATCCGCTGCTAAAGCTATCACTTTAGGTTGCTTAGTAACGATAACAACCATTCCATCATTAACAGCTGGGCCACTCGTAATAACTTGCTTAATATTTTTTTGCCATATTTTACGACCATGCGCTAAATCTAAAGCGGTTACTAGACCGGATTTACTCGCAACAAAAATTTGATTTTGTTGAATAACAGGCCTTAAATGTAAATAGTCATCGTCCATACCTCTGCCGGTTGCTATAGACCATATTAATACTGGTTGAAGTTGGAAAGGATATGCAGTCAAAGCTGCTGGCATAGGTGTATTATCATCCCCTAAACCCGCACAAGCTGTTAAAAAGAATACGCAAATAAAAAGACCGCAAATATAAATTTTATTCATTAAATTTCTCATCAAGCGTAAGCCAAATTATTAATTTTCATTTCTAACAGAGGTTGCTCAATAATATTTCCAAAAGCTTGTTCAGAAGCTAAATAACTTTGCAGTGCTTCTTTGCGATGGCCTAAATTATTAAGAATGTCTCCCCTTTCCTCCAAAAAAATCGGAATATAAGCCTTATCTTCATTTTTAGATAGTAAATTCAACGCTTCTTTTGCTTGATTTTGATTTAATAAAATTCGCGCTAAACGTAACCGTGCGATAGATTGTAAAGCTTGATCATGACCATGATCAATAATCGAAACTAATCTATTCGCAGCCTCAATTAAATTATTTTCATTAACTGCTAATTTAGCTAATTGTAAAGCCGCTAAAGATGCATAAGGAGTATATGGATAATTCTTTAACAATCCATCTGCTAAACTATTGAGAATAGAAATTTTTTCACCCGTTGCTATTGATGCCACTAAACGTTCATACTGCATTGATGCTAGAAGTAAATTATTTTCTTTTTCTTGACGCCAATAATTCCAGCCCCAACTAATAAAAACAGCAAAAATAATACCAATTAAAATTCCGACACCATATTCACGGCACCATTTTTTTAAATTTTCAGCTTGTTCTATTGCGATTAATTCATTCATGTATTAAACATTCCTGCAGTTTTTTTAACGTCTGATCTTGGGAGACGATTTCTTGTGGACTTTTTTCTCTTAAGTTTTTAATAATGAAAGTGTTAGACTTTACTTCATCATCCCCTAAAATTAAAGCAAAACGCGCCCCACTTTTATCTGCACGTTTAAATTGAGATTTAATCCCATCTCCGCTCACATCAAGCATCAAAGTAACAGCAGGCAACTTTGCTCGTAAATGTTCTGCAAAAATTAAAGCTTTTTGAATAGCAATATCATTTATTGCAATAAAATAAATATCCGGAACAGAGATGGATGTTGCAGAATTTAATTTAGGTAATAAATTAATCAAACGTTCTAAGCCTATGGCAAAACCTACTGCCGGTGTGGCATGTCCACCTAGATGTTCTACTAGTTTATCGTATCGACCTCCTGCACAAACTGTATTTTGAGCAGCTTGCTGTTCATTTGTCAAAATCCATTCAAAAACTGTTTTATTGTAATAATCTAAGCCTCTGACCAAACGAGGATTAATGGTAAAATTAATATGTGTATTCGTAAGTATTTCTTGTAAAGTACAAAAATCTTGTCGAGAATCAGAATCAAGGTAATCAAGTAACTTAGGTGCTTTTTCAATGAGTTCCTGCATCTTAGGGTTTTTACTATCCAAAATACGTAATGGATTGGTTTGTAATCGCCGCTGAGAGTCCTCATCTAAATATTTTAGATGTTGAGTAAAATAATTAACTAAGCTTTCTTTATGTGACTTACGTGAAATTGAAGACCCCAATGAATTAATTTGCAAACTTAATTGATGTTTTAAACCTAATTCATCCCAAAGACGTGCTGTCATCAAAATTAATTCGGCATCAATATAAGGACGACCTATACCAAACACTTCCATGCCAAATTGATGGAACTGTCTATAGCGGCCTTTCTGAGGTCGTTCATGCCGAAACATGGGGCCTAAATACCACCAACGTTGAATTTGATTGTAAAGTAAACCTTGTTCTATACCAGCTCGAACACAACCCGCAGTTCCTTCAGGTCTTAGAGATAAACTTTCGCCATTACGATCAATGAAAGTGTACATCTCCTTTTCAACAATATCAGTTACATCGCCAATACAACGTTTGAACAACTCAGTTTTTTCTAGAATGGGAAAACGAACTTCTTGGTATCCATATTGCTTAGCAAGTTTACGCAAACTATTTTCAACTTTCTGCCATGTAAAGATTTCCAACGGCAGAATATCATTCATGCCACGAATCGCTTGTATTTTTTCTATCATAATTAATAATATAGTTGTTTACTTTTATGTTTGGTTTTTAATTTAGGTGTATGAATTAATGCTTTATAGGCGTCAGAGTTTGGGAATCTTGTTTGTAACATTAAGGTATAACTACCTGCAGCTGTTTGATTTCCTAAATTTCTGGCTAAAACAGCGCCCAACCATAAAGCATTAGCTGTAGGCTCTTTAACAAGCTGCATATAATGATCTAAATATTGCTGAGCTTGTGGATAGTTTTTGGCTTGATAATTTATTCTTCCTAATTCCAACCAAGAGATCGCCCGTTTTGGGTCCTGAGTAATTGATTGTGTAAAATACCCTAAGGCTTTTTCAGTATCAGGTATCTGCATAGCGCATAAACCTGCATTTTCATAGACTTGAGCCGTATTAAGATAATTAGGGTCTTGTAATGCCAATAAAAAGTGTTGATCCGCTTCCGCGTAACGACCACGACGACACAAAAAAGTACCATAATTATTTTGTGCAGCACCGGATTTTGGATTAAGTGTTATCGCTCGACGATAATAGGCATCTGCAGAAGACAAACTTCCTGTACTTTCTAGGAAATAACCCATAGCCCCTTTTGCCTGCAAGGATCCAGGTGATTGTTGTTCAGCGAGCAATAATTTTTGATGTGCACGTTGTACATCACCATTTTCTAAATAAGCTAAACCTAGCTGAACATTTACATCGGATGCTTGCAAACCGGATACTTGTGTTTTAGATTTGGAAAAAACACTACAAGCTGTAAGCGTTACTATTAAAATAATGATAATGAATTGCTTTAATATCGAAATCATTTACTCTCCCATTTTTAAATTCCATCAAATTCATGCAGATGATTCAATTAAAATAGGAATTACTTTTTGACGTTCTCTGCTACGGTAACTTTTATCTTGAACGCGTCCTACTAATTGACCACAAGCTGCATCAATATCTTCACCTCTGGTTTTTCGCGTTATTGCATTAAATCCAGCTCTCATTAAAATATTTTTAAAATTTTCAATTGTTGCAAGAGAAGAACGACGATAAACCGTATCAGGAAAAGGATTGAAGGGAATTAAATTTACTTTAACAGGAATGCCTTCTAAAATTTTTATTAATTGCCGCGCATGTTCAGGTTGATCATTAATTCCTTCTAGCATGACATATTCCATAGTAATACGTCTTCTATTATCCCCTTTAAAATAATTTCGACATACTTCTAATAATTCAGCAAGAGGATATTTTTTATTGATAGGAACTAAAAGGTCCCTTAGTTCGTCATTAGGTGCATGTAAAGATACCGCAAGAGCTACTTCACTTATTTCAGATAATCGTCGCAATGCAGGAACTATACCTGAAGTACTTAAAGTAACACGGCGTTTAGAAAAACCATAGGCAAAGTCATCCATCATTAAATTCATTGCTTTAACAACATTATCAAAATTTAATAAAGGTTCTCCCATGCCCATCATCACAATATTACTGACAGTATGGTCATGCCGTAAAGATCCGTCTGACAAACTCCGCACTGCTAACCATACTTGTCCAATAATTTCTGCTACGGTTAAATTACGACTAAATCCCTGTTGCGCGGTTGAACAAAAACTACAATTCAATGCACAGCCTACTTGTGATGAAACGCACAAAGTGCCTCTACTTACTTCAGGGATAAAAACAGTTTCAATACAATTACCATCACTCAGTCGCAACAACCATTTTCGAGTGCCATCATCAGACTGTTTTTCAAAAACTATTTCTGGTAAATTGATTTGTGCTAATGATCTAAGTTTTGAACGCAATGATTTACTTAAATCACTCATCATATCGATATCCTTACCCTTTTGATGAATCCATTTTAAAACCTGCTGCGCTCGATAAGGTTTTTCTCCTAATTCTTGAAAAAATAGCTCCATCCCATCACGATCAAAATCGAGTAAATTCTTTAGGGGTACGTTCATTATTTAGAACCTTCACCAAAACATTGATCTGGCATGAAAAAAAAAGCAATTTCTTGTTTAGCTGTCTCAATACTATCAGATCCATGAACTGCATTTTGACCAACAGTTTCTGCAAAATCTGCACGAATTGTACCTGGGAGTGCTTGTTGTGGGTCAGTAGCTCCCATCAGTTCACGATTTTTTAGAATCGCATTAACTCCCTCTAAAACCTGTATCATCACTGGCCCTGAACACATAAACTCAACCAATTCATTAAAAAAAGACCTATCTTTATGGATTTCATAAAATTTTTCAGCTTGATCTTGCTTCAGCCTCTCCATTCTGGCTGCAATAACTTTTAATCCTGAATTTTCAAATCTTTTAGTAATCTCGCCAATACGATTTTTTCTTACCGCATCAGGCTTAATAATAGAAAGGGTCTTTTGAATTGTCATAAATACCTCTTACTTTTGTTCTAACTAATTATTTATTTTTAAGAAAAAATAAGTTTACTCGCAGCAATTGGGTTTTTGGGTTGACCACGCTATGAAGCAATCTGCCTGTATAATATACATAAGAATTGCGAGTTGAGCGGGCAGCACAGACAAAAATTCAACTGCGAAGAGTGTATTATACAGACTTAATAGCCCGGTACTATAGGTTTAATAGACTATATCCTCTGCGGGATGTTTCTGAGATCTTAAGGGGTTTTATAAGAATTAGTTTTCTTAAAAGCCCCTGTTGTTAATGCATTGAAAAATGTCTACAAAATTTTAGAATTTCATCTATTAACTGACCCCTGCTCAGCCTTTTGAAGCAAGTTCAGCATTCTATCCGGGAAATCCGTTAATATACCATCTACCTCTAAAGCCAGTAGTCTTTCCATTTCTTCTACTTCATTAACCGTCCAAACATCCACCCGTATATTTTTTTTATGCGCCGCTTTTACAAAATGTGCAGTTATCATCTCATAAGGGACTTCTAAGGCAGTAGCAGATAATAAAAAAGGCCGCGTTAAAAATAGTTTGCTCAATTTAGAAAAGCGATCCAACTCAGCTTGTGTACCTGCGGTAGCAATGTTATGACAAAGCCTGCGCACTACTTTCATAGTCCGTGAGTTAAAAGCAGATACTAATACCTGTTTAGTTTTTTTATGCTGATTTATAAGCTCCCTTAATGCTGCTACAATAGGTGGATCATTTTGTTTTATCTCTATATTGATAACTTGCTTTGGAAAAGCAGCAAAAATTTCATTTAAACTTGGAATTTTTATTCCTTGATCCCGAAAAGGAAATGTATGACCTTCATCACTAGTCCAACGATACCCTGCGTCTAATTTTTTCAATTCAGCTAATGTGAGATCTTGTACTAATCCTTTAGCGTTCGTTGTACGATCGACTGATTCATCATGGATAGCAACTAAAACCCCATCCCGAGTCATATGAATATCAATCTCACTTAAATCTGCTCCTAGTTTTGCAGCCTCCTGCAATGCAAATAAAGTATTTTCAGGCCATAACCCCGCTCCTCCACGATGAGCAATAACAAGCGGTTTTGCATTAACCTGATAATGTGGAAACATACAAATCCCATAATACTTAGTATAAATATATCTTTGTTTGATAAAAAAATATGATAAAATATTCCTCATTTATAGCATGTAAAGCCTTAAAATACTAACTCAAAGCTTACTTGTATCCTTGTCCAATGAGGTCTTTTTTCCATGAAGGAATGCCATTATACTCCTATATCCACGGAGTCTACACGATCTACCTTTTTCGACTATATTACTAATATTAACATCCCTCCGATAGATTATTTTGCTGTAGGTATAGAGAATCATGCCCAAAAAAAACTCACTTCTCTTATTTCCAGATTAGAATGGCAAATTTATTTCGATAAAAACCAAATAACCAATAACGATCCTTTAATTCAAGCTAAAAAATTATCTCAAAGAAATATTATCCCTTTTTCAGAAATAGACTATATTGATTCGCTAGGAAAAGAAGTCATGAGACAACGTTCATTACATGGTATGAAAAATGGTTTAATGCTTACACATAAACAACATCATCTAAACTATATGATTGTATTAGCTACCGGACTTTCGAAATTTAATCATTTTAGCTTTCTCACTAAATACTATACACAAATTACTAGACTTAAAAATGACCTAACTAAGATCATTGAGAGAGAAAGTAACTATGCCCTTCGCACTTGATTTTATCTGTGTTTGCTTAGCTTGCAATATATATATAATACAAGAATCCTGTCGATCT
Source organism: Rickettsiella endosymbiont of Rhagonycha lignosa (assembly GCF_964031165.1). Taxonomy (NCBI): domain Bacteria; kingdom Pseudomonadati; phylum Pseudomonadota; class Gammaproteobacteria; order Legionellales; family Coxiellaceae; genus Rickettsiella; species Rickettsiella endosymbiont of Rhagonycha lignosa. Next base: position 1,519,420 of record NZ_OZ035011.1, read on the forward strand.
TTTTTATGGCATTTTGTCAAAATTCGCTGTATGAATAGATTTTGAGCTGAAAAATGTTATTTTCATCCATTCAACTATTCGTCTTTTCTTCGGATCCAGATAACCGCTGCAGCGGATTCTATATCCGCATCAAAAATAATAGGCTCTGCCGTTCTTCCAAGCGGATTCAAACATGCAAGATTAAACCGCCCTAACGAATCTTTAAAAAGTCTCCGGAAATATTGCCCACCATCCTTCAAATAAATGATACAGTCCTTATTGATGATGGAATCAAATTCCTTGCAGGGTCTAAGCCTCCCACCCACATAATCTCCAGCTCGATAATGGGGGCTCATTTCATCATTAGAAACTATCATGACTACTGCATTAGCGTATCGATCTCGAAATTCCTGAGCATCTCGCATCATAGCAATCTCATCATCTGCATCGATAGGTAAGTTAATAATTTCGTTAGGCATTGCAAAATAATGACCTAATGAAAGCCTAACCGTAGGATCTAACCCTTTGCCATCTGCTATCCAAGCTTCATCAACTATTAAACCTTCATTTTTATAGACAGCTAAGCAGCGTTTAATACCATT